>QHRJ01000021.1 GCA_003220075.1 Verrucomicrobiota bacterium | reverse complement strand
TCCTCCGCTCGGGATAGTTCCCTTCAACGTGCGGATGCCTCGCTCTTTTTGTGAAGGTCTCGTCGCACGTGTCCAAGGTGACGCCGGCGCTGCTTCCGCCGCGTTTACTTCTGCACGAAGCGAAATGGAAAATGTCTTACGCGATCAACCAGAGTACGCGGAAGGTCTGTGTCTCATTGGGATGATTGACGCTGGCCTCGGTCGCAAGGAAGAAGCCTTGCGCGAGGGGCGGTTGGCCGCTGAGCTTTTGCCGGTGGCAAAGGATGCGATGACCGGGCAGGAAATATTGCGAAATCTTGCCATCACCTACGCCTGGGTAGGCGAGAAGGATCTGGCGTTCAAGCAACTGGAGGAGCTTTTGCCGGTTTACGGTCCGATCTCTTATGGTCAACTAAAGTTGCATCCTTGGTGGGACCCGCTGCGTAATGATCCGCGCTTCGAGAGAATCATAGAAGAGGCGAAGAAACCTGTCGCGTTGAAATAAAGCGTCGCTGAACCGTGGTCGCTGTAGTCGCGGGCGTTGCCCCGCATTCTCTCAAAAGCAGCCGACACGGCTGCCTGCCTCTACAGTCGGCGCACTGGGCGGTCTAACGGCGCTCATAGAGCGCCGCTACAGTTGATTCAGCTGCGCGAGAGTTTCCGGATCGCGGACATCGGCCCATTTTCCGCGGAGCTCAAACGCTTTTACTTTCTTTCCAGACTGCGCCAGATCGCGAATAGCGTCCTAACCGGCTTGAGGTGCGAGGGCCAAGCTTCCGAAGCGGTGGTGTACTTTCATGTCACCAGCGGCGGCGCGAGAGATTTGTTGGTGACGGCGACTGGCACTTTCACCCAGATCTCTTCGTTTGTCCCTAAATTCTGTCAGCTATTGAGGTAGCACTGTCACGCTCCAGGTGTTGTGGTATTCAGAAAATCCACGAAAGGCAGGTTGCGTATTTACTGCGTCCAGCTTGAGTGTATGCGTTCCGACCGACAGCGGATGGTGGACTACGCCGATACCCTCGAACCAGATGATTGAATCAATCGGCGGGAAATTAGTAATGGAGATCGGTCGCTTGAAGAAAAACGCAGAGTAGAAGTTCGGCACGTTGGTGTTGTCGATCATGGTCACGCCATCGATTTGGAATGCGATATCAAGCGTTTGGAAGACGCTCACATCCACAAGCGGGTCGGGTTGGCGTGCCATCCGTGTAATCGGTGCCGAGCAACACCCAAAGTGGCAACACGAATGCCTGCCCGGCGTTGAGAGTCACGTCAATGTGACCGGGCGTACCATTGCCCGGGGCGTCAGGCAAGGGCATAAGCACGACATGCGGCGGTACGACGGCATTGCCGTTTCTATCAATTGGGATGGCGAGTCCGCCGAAGGCCCAGCGCTCATAAATCTCATTCCACGCAGCGATCGTTTTTCCGAACGCATGAGAGTTTCCGTGGATCCCGGCAAATATCGGGGTTGTCAGGCATAGGCCAAGCAAGGCGGCTGTGAGACTTAATTTGCTCGCTTTCGTTATTCGACTTTTCACAATTTTTCCTTTCGTGGTGGGGTATAGCACACGGTTAGTCTTTTTGGTCGAGCTAGGGGGTGAGCAGGATATGCCCGTTATAAGTGCCTGCCCCGGAAACATCGCATTCCCCGACGGCTGGGACTAGATCACCCTCAATGGTTCCCTCGGTATGCAGACCGGCCAGACCGTCAGTTCCCTGGCGGCCCACAAAATGCAGGTTTTCGTGGCCGGTCACAGCGCTGCCTTTGCCTGTATATGTAAGGAGCAACGTGCCGGACCTGCCGCCGACCGAACCGGTGAAGAAGGCGGTGCCGTGGAGAGTTATGGAACCGTCAAGATGAACTATATCCAGTTCAGTGCCGATGGCAGATCCGGTGAAGGTGCCAGTCGTCGTTACAGTGACGTTGAACCTGATAATCAGGTTTTCACCGGCTTGGCGAGGAAGACCAGCGTAATGGAAACAGGGGTTGAAGCCTCCGCTTGCGGGTTCGGCTTTGCCAGCTTGAGCGTTTGGCAACGATAACGACACGCCGGCAATTGCGAACGTACAAAAACTTCTGCGCAGAGGTGCGAGGAGACGATTTCGATTAAACCAATAATTTGTTTTCATACACATCTCTAAAAGAACTGGAAAGCAAAGTTCCGAATAATTTTCTGGAGCTTGGAAGCGACAGTCCGCTTTCTGTCATGAGCGGCGCGTCAGCGAACAGGTTGTTTAGGCTTGTAAAAGAAGTAAAAAATCATCACGCTACCAGCGCGTGAATGTAGAAGCCGAGCCGCGGGTGTTCGCCACCACGCGCTGGAGCCTGGTCCTTGCTGGAGCGCACTCAGATGGCGATGAGCAGAAGGCTGCTGAAGCGCTGGCAGAACTTTGCCGAACTTACTGGCGACCCGCTTTTTCCTACGTCTGCCGACGCGGCTATTCCACTGAGGATGCGCAGGACCTTACTCAGGATTTCTTCCTGATGATTCTGGAAACTAATTGGCTGCGGCAGGCGGACCACGGCCGTGGCCGCTTCCGCTCGCTCTTACTCAAGTCGCTCCAGAATTTTCTTCACAACGCCGCGGATAAGAATCGAACGCTCAAGCGTGGCGGCGGCGTTCAATTCATTTCCTGGGATGCCTGGATGGCAGAAGCGCCCTCGCACTTATCGATCTCGGCTCGCACACTCGTTGCGCTCGCGCCCGAGCGCCTTTTTGATCTTCGCTGGGCTGCGACAGTGGTGGAGCACGCGCTCCGGCGTCTGAGAGAGGAGTGTGAAGGTAAAGGACGTCTTCGCCTTTTTGAGGCATTACGCGATCATCTCGGGGCGGAACATGGAGACACTTCGTACGCTGATCTCGGAGCCGGTTTAGGTGTTGCAGACACGGTGGTGAAAAAGCAACTACATAATCTGCGTCAGCGCTATCGGTCGCTCCTTCGTGAGGAGGTTGCTCACACCGTCGAGAACCCGGTCGATGTGGATGACGAGATCCGACATTTGTGCGTGGCACTGGCCAGGGCAGCCTGATGAACAACGCAATCGGCCCCCCTGAATCCGTCGCGGAGGTAATCGAGAATCCGACGCAATGTCCACAGTGCGGCGCGATAACCCGACTTGATCACGGGTCCTGCATCAATTGTCTTCTGAGCGCGGGACTTGAACCCGAAGGCGAGATGTCTCGTGAAGCGTTTGAAAGGATCCTCGCAGAAGACAACGTGGCCGACAGCGAATGGCGCCTAGGTCATTACGAAATCCTGGAGGAGATCGGGCGCGGCGGCATGGGAGTGATTTATCGGGCGCGACAGCAGCACTCCCGTCGCATAGTCGCGGTGAAACGCATTCTCGCTCATCAGGTAACTTCACACGAGACACTTGTGCGGTTTCGCCGCGAAGCCGAAGCGGTCGCCGGGCTCGATCATCCAAACATTCTTCCGATTTACGAGGTCAGCGAAAGTGAGGATGGCCTGCCGTTTTTCAGCATGAAATACGCGACGGGGGGAAGCCTCCGTGCCGCGGCACCTGCCCTCCGCATCGAGCCGCGCGCGTGCGTGCGGTTGATGGCGAAGATCGCTCGCGCCGTCGCTTACGCGCATGGCAAGGGAATTCTCCATCGCGATCTTCAGCCAGGAAACATCCTCCTTGATGGAAACGGCGAGCCGATGGTGAGCGACTTTGGCCTGGCAAAATGGCTCAATGAAAATAGCGATCTGACGAGAACGCTGGCGACCCTTGGAACACCGGGCTACATCGCGCCTGAGCAGGCCGAATGTCCAGCTGCTAACCTTACCTCTGCCGCCGACATTTACAGTCTAGGCGCGATTCTATTTCATCTTCTCGCTGGCCGGCCCCCGTTCGTAGGGGCGAATGTCCTACTCGTCATCCATCAGTCCGCTGCGACTCCCGCGCCGCGTCTGCGTTCACTGGCACCGTCGCTCGACCGCGATCTGGAGACGATCGTCGCTCGCTGTCTAGAGCGCGATCCCAATGCGCGCTACCAATCCGCCGAAGCGCTGGCGGAGGATCTTGAACGTTGGCTGCGGCACGAGCCGATTCGGGCCCGGCGTGTTGGAGTTTTTACTCGCGGACGAAAATGGGTGCGACGCAACCCAACTAATACGGTCTTGATGGCATCATTGGTTGCTCTGGCAGCGGTCGTTGGTGCGATGTTCTGGGAGAGAGAATCATCCCGCCCGCTGCCGGCTGGAATTGCGGTGCTTCCTTTTGAAAATCTGAGCGCCGATCCCGAAAACGCGTTTTTCGCTGATGCCGTGCAAGATGAGATCCTTAATAATCTAGCAAAAATTGCGGACTTGAAGGTTATCAGCCGAACATCGGTGATGCAATACAAGAGCGACGGGAAACGTAACCTGCGCCAGATCGCGAATGAACTCGGGGTGGCGCATGTGGTCGAGGGGAGCGTGCAAGGTGCCGCAAATCGTGTTCGGGTCATCGCACAATTAATCGACGCAAAAACCGACACGCATTTGTGGGTCGAGAGTTACGATCGACCGCTCGATGACGTATTTGCGATCCAAAGCGATATTGCCAAGGCAATTGCCCGCCAGCTTCAAGCGAAGCTTTCACCAGCGGAGAAAGCCGCGATTGAGCAGCCACCGACAACGAACCTCATAGCGTATGATCGTTATTTGCGAGCCAAGAAGCTGGGTGCGGTGCCAACAGCCCGCATCCCCGGGGACATGCGCGAAATAATACGGTTGCTGGATCAGGCCGTAGCATACGATCCAACGTTCTTGCTCGCCTATTGTTCCCTGGCGGGAGCCCATGCCTATGTTTACCATCTTGGAGTCGATCAGACTCCCGCGCGTGTGACGCTTGCGAAGGAGGCGCGCGACGCGGCGTTACGCCTCGGCCCCGATCGCGCCGAGCCGCATCTCGCTGCCGCAGAGGTCGCCTTTCACTGTGATCTCGATTACGAAACTGCCCTCGCCGAGGTTGCCATTGCCCAGCGCGGATTGCCTAACGATGCATCTGTTTTCTCATTACCAGCTTACATTGCACGCCGACAAGGCCATTGGGAGCAATGCACAAGGAATTTGGAACGTGCTGTCGAACTCGATCCGCGTAACGTGTGGTTACTTAACGATACCGCTTGGACCTATCAGTTCTTTCGGCGCTTCCCAGAGGCGACGGCTGCTTGGGATCGCGTTCTGGCCGTCGCACCGGGCGATCCGGCTATGCGTGTGTCACGCGCGCTAGTCGATCTCGAATCACGCGCGGACACGCAACCTGGACATGAGATTATCCAGCGCATTGTGGCTGAAGATCCAAGTGCGGTGGACGCGATTGCCGAGCAATGGCTCTATCTTGCTCTTTGCCGGCGCGACGCCGTAGAGACTGCCAGCGCGTTAGCCTCATTACCCCCAGAAGGAATCATTCGCCGCGACCTGCGAATGCCTCGCTCCTTCTTTGCAGGATTGGCGGCACGCGCTCGAAGCGATGCCACTGGCGCGGAGACAGCATTTACCGCAGCGCGTATTGAGATAGAAAAGGTTATGCGCGAGCAGCCCGATTACGCTCAGGCTCTCTCCGTCCTTGGGATGAGCGATGCGGCGCTGGGTCACAGGGAAGATGCGATCCGTGAAGGCCGTCGCGCGGTCGAACTCTTATCCGTTACGAAAGACGCGATGGCGGGTCGCGCGGTGCTAACAAACCTCGCAATCATCTACGCCTGGACTGGCGAAAGGGATTTTGCACTTAAGCAATTGGAAGACCTGTTGCCCAATTATGGTCTGCTTTCTTACGGGCAACTGCGTTTGCATCCGTTCTGGGATCCGCTACGCGGCGATCCGCGGTTCGAGAAAATCGTAGAGGAGGCGAAGACACCAGTCGCATTGAAATAAATCGTCGCCAAACCGCGCTTGCTGTAGTGGCAGGCGTGCCGCCTGCATCCTCTCTAAAGCAGCCGACACGGCTGCCGCTACAGCCGATTTAGCTGCGCTAGAATTTCCGGATCGCGCACATCGGCCCATTTGCCACTGAGCTCGAACGCTTGAACTTTTTTCCCAGACTGTGCCAGGCCACGAATGGCATCAGTTAACTCATATTCGCCGCGCGGTGATGGCTGCAACTTCGCCGTCCATTCAAAAATACTCGGTCGAAATGCATAAATTCCGGCGTTGTACCAGGCGTTCATCATTTCGCCCGGCTGCGATTTCTCGCAGATGTCGGTCACTGCCATCCGCTCGTTAACAAGAACCGCCCCACCTTTGCTCACATCTTCGTTTTGTTTCACGCTCACGATTGCCTCGACATCATCTGCCAGATCGACAATTGATTTGTAGTTTAGCGGATCGACCAAAATATCGCCGTAACTCAGTATAAAAGGCGATTGACCGACGAAGTCCCGCGCCAGATCGACCACGCGCCCGGTCCCGTCCTGCACCACTTGCGTCGCGTATTTAATTTGCAAACCAAAGCAGGTGCCATCGCCAAAATATTCTCGAACGGCGTCACCGTGATAACCAACGATGATCAAAAAATTTTTGATCCCGCTCGCCTGCAGTCCTTCGACAATGTGCAGCAGAATCGGTTTTCCCTGCACTTTGATCATTGGTTTGGGTAGCTCGGCCGTTAGCTCGCGCATCCGTGTGCCGCGACCGGCAGCGAGCAGAACGGCCCTGTCAATCTTGGCCATGAAGCAAATCATTAAGGTACACCGACAAGAAAGAGTGGCGAAAATCATTTTCAATGATGAATGACGAATGACGAAGTTCGAAGGAATGACGAAGCCTTAATGACGATAAACAAGCGCTGATTGCTGATTCGATCATTTGAGCATTCGGGCTTCCTTCGTCATTCGTCATCCGAGCTTCGTCATTGAAATTTACACCGCGCTCGTCCAGCATCGCACAGGTGCTGAAATTTCTTGGAAAATATCGCGAGACCGGTCTCTTGCTTTTGCGGGCGAGCGTCGGGCTCATCTTCATTTTAATTTGCGCCCCCGTTCTTCTCTCCGGCGAACATCGCTGGTGGCAATTCGGCAGCGCCATGCGCGTCTTCAATTTTCATTCGCATCTGGATTGGTGGGGTTTTCTGGGAGCGCTCGCCGGATGTGTCGGCGGAATCTTCATGATGCTGGGATTTGCTTTTCGCATCGGCATTCTTCTCGCCTTTTTGGTTGCGTTGGTAAACGCCATTGCCGTTGCGCACCACGATCACGGCCTTTATTCGATAATTATTCCGATCGAAGCTGTAATCGTTCTCGTTTGTCTTTCCTTCATCGGCCCCGGCAAATACAGCGTCGATAAATCCTAGTAAATCAATCAAGGAACGGCGGTCTCCAGTCCGCCGGGGCGATCTGGAGATTGCCCTTCCTTGTTTTCTTTAATAATCAGCGCCGCAAATCCGCTTGTTTGATCAGCTCGGTTACTTTCGGCAAATCATCCTGCTTGATCGCGTTCCATTTTTTCAACTGCTCATCGAGCCGCCCGCTCAACGCCGCGAACACATCCATTTGCGGCTTGGTCGGCTCGCGATCGCCCGCATCAACCGAGTGGCTGAAAGTGTCGAACGCTTCGTTGAGCATATTTGGGAACGCCAGATTTCCTTCCGACCCTTTCATGTTAACCTGAATCAATTGCTGCTCCACGTTCGACATTTTGTGTTCCATGGCATCGGCGGCCTCCAATGCCGGTTTCACTTTCGCATCGTCGCCGAACTTCGTGTGCAACGCCTTGATTTGCGATTTGACCTCTCGAACTTCGTTCACTGCCTGGTGTAACTCGGAAATGCGCTCGTTGACCTGCGTCGATAGCTCAAATTGCTTCGGTAATTCTCCCTGGTGATCTTTGGTGCGCGGATCGATCACAAGATGAAGCAGCGCCGTTTGCGTTTTCCCATTTGCCGTTAGTTTCACCTGGTAGTCACCGGGCAAGGCCAGCGCTCCGCGTGGCGGGTTGCCCGAATAAAATGCGCCCGGGACTTGAATCGGCTCATTGTAGCGCAAATCCCAGGCGAACCGATTCATTCCTTCTTTTGCCGGAATGGTCTTGGGCGCTTCCACCCGGTCCGGCCATTCTGGCGGCTGCTCATTTTCCTTTTTCTCCTTGCTCGACAAATGGCGCACGAGTTTTCCCTGGGCGTCGAGAATATCGAGAGTCACTTCATCCTTCGGTGCGCTCTTAAAATAATAATCGATCATTGCGCCCATGGGCGGGTTGTCACCAGCCGGCTGGCGTTTGTCGATTTCTTCCGGGTAATGCAATCGCACCGCCGATTGCGGTTGGTAAAGCAACATATCGGACGACGCGCTCTGGGCGTTGAGTTGGCGCAACGGTGTCAGGTTATCCAGCACCCAGAAGGAGCGGCCGTGCGTGGCCGCGACGAGATCGTCATCCTTGACTACCAGATCGTGAATGGGCGATTGCGGCAGGTTCAATTGCAATGGTTGCCAGTGCGCGCCCTCATCTAACGAGAAATATACACCAAGCTCGGTCCCGGCGTAGAGCAATCCTTTGCGTTTCGGATCCTCCCGGACGCTACGAACGTAGGCACCATCCGGGATTCCATTGGTGATTGTGCTCCAGCTCTTTCCCAGATCTGTCGTTTTGAAAATGTAGGGCTTGAAATCATCCAGCCGGTGACGATCGACCGCGACATAAGCCGTGGTCGCGTCGTGCGGCGAAGGGTCGATGATCGAGACCGTGCTCCACTCCGGCATCTTTGGGGTGACGTTCGCCCAATTTTTGCCGTCGTCGGTCGTGACATGCACCAGCCCGTCATCCGTCCCGGCCCAGAGCGTTCCCTGTTTTTTCGGCGATTCGGCCAGCGCAAAAACGGTGTCGTAATATTCCACGCTCGTGATGTCGTTGGTGAGCGGACCGCCACTCGGCTGTTGTTTCGATTTATCGTTTTTCGTCAGGTCATTGCTGATCTGGGTCCAGCTCGTGCCATGATCGGTCGATTTAAAAACGCATTCCGCGGCGGTGTAGAGCACATCTGGATTATGCGGCGAAAGAAGGAGCGGCGTGACCCATTGAAAACGATGCAGAAGATCGACCGCGCCGTGCCCGGAATGGTCCATCGGCCAAACGCTGACGTCCTGTCCTTCTTCCTTGTTCTTATCGTAGCGAACGATGTAGCCCTCGCTGTTGGAATAAATAATGTGCCAGTCGCGCGGATCGGGTATTACGAACCCGCACTCGCCGCCCCCGGCAACGAACCAATCCTGCGCCGTGATCACACCCTCCTCACTCCGGCTCGCGATGCCAACGTTCGAGTTGTCCTGTTGCGCGCCGTAGATGTGATAGGGATAGGCGTTGTCAGTCGCGACGTGATAAAACTGTGCGGTCGGCTGGTTATTTTGCGTCGTCCACGTCTTGCCGCCGTCCATCGAGATACTGGCGCCGCCGTCGTTGGCGTTGCCGATCCGATTCGGATTTTGCGGATCAATCCAGAGCCCGTGATGATCGCCATGACGCGCCGGCAAGAGATTGAATGTCTTCGCGCCGTCCACCGATTTGAACGCGCCGGTGTTCAAAACATAGACGGTGTCGACTGATTTTGGATCTGCGTAAATTTTGCTGAAATACCACGCGCGCTGGCGAAACCGGCCGTCATCATTGACCTTGGTCCATTTCTCGCCCCCATCATCCGAACGAAAAATGCCGCCCTCTTTCGCTTCGATGATGGCGTAAACCCGATTCGAATCCGCGCCCGAAATACTGATCCCTATCCTTCCGAGAATGCCATCCGGAAGTCCATTTCCCGTTAGCTGTTTCCAGGTTACGCCGTTATCTTCCGATTTGTAAAGACCGCTGCCTGGCCCACCGCTGGAAAAAAACCACGGTTGTCTCCGCGCCTGCCAGAGCGAAGCGAACACGACATTGGGATTATGCGGATCAAACACGACATCGATCCCGCCGGTATTCTCGTCTTTGGAAAGAACCTTGGTCCAGGCTTTCCCACCATCGCTGGTCCGGAAAATTCCTCGTTCCGCATTTGGACCGAATGCGTGACCAAGTGCGGCCACCAGCACGATGTCGGGATTATTCGGGTGAACGATGAGCGCGCCGATCTGGCGCGTGTCGCGCAGGCCGATATTTTTCCAGTTCTTTCCGCCATCGACCGATTTGTAAACGCCGGTGCCGTATGTGGTGTTACCGCGAATGGCGGCTTCACCGGTGCCGACGTAAATGGTGTTGTGATCGGAAGGCGCGACTGCGATCGCGCCAATGGACGAAATATCCTGCTTATCAAAGAGCGGCGTCCAGTTCGCGCCGCCGTCAACCGTTTTCCAAGCCCCGCCCGCCACCGCGCCGAAGTACCAGGTGTTCGGTTCTCCCGGCACGCCTTCGATCGCCAGGGCACGTCCGCCGCGAAATGGCCCGACCTGCCGCCATTGCATTCCCGAAAAAAGTTTCGGATCGATTTGTGGCGCCGGAGTAGGCGACCCGCTCGGCGACGGGGATGGCGATGGCGCACCGCAAGCGGCCCCGGCTAACGCAATAAAAAGAAACGCAAAGAAAAAACGAAGACCACGCGAATTCATGACGCGTAAGTTCCAGACTTACGTTCAGGCTTCAACTGCAAACGCGATTCATTTCTATCACAGCCGAACCGCGGATTACGCTCATGCGGCTGCACCCCAACCGCCAATCCTCCTTCGACGAGGCTGCGGGTGACAGGTGACACGGATGGCACGGATGTGATGAACAGAAGGAAACCAATGAAATGAAAGTGTGAAGTGGTAGGAAAGGCTCTTTGTTTTCTGGCTTATCTTATCTTCAGAGTCTTTTTGGCTACTGCCGATCGACCACGAAGATTGAGACCGCTAAAAACGGCAAAGAACACTAAAAATTCGGATCGAGGCACAGTCCCGCTTTTTAACGCAAATAGGCCTTCGGTGTACTCCGCTTTAGAACGACAGAGAAGAAGAGAGCGTTATTAGTTGCCGAGGTATAGTCGTGTTGAGGACGCTGCACGTAAGTAAACTGTAATCGCTTGCTGATCGGATGCGCTCAGGTTAGCGCGAGCAGCCATGCGACTAACGAGATGTGGCCATTCGCCAGGCGAACGTTTCGTCACTGAGGGCAGGGTATGACATTCGAGACAGCGGGAAACGAACAAGTTGCGGCCGGTTGCAAGCTTTTTTGCGCTTACATGATCGCGGCGCGCATTTGCAATTAAGGCTGGAGTGATTGCGGGTGGCGAGGCAAAGTTCGCACAACTAACGACAAATAGGACGATAATGGCCGATGCGGCTCGGCGTGCCCAACAGCTACGAGGCGCCAAAATTGTGGCCCGTGGCCGCGGGCCGGGTTCACCGACCCCGGCTACAAATTCAACGGAATGAGGCCGCGGCCAGCGAGCGCGGCTACAGGCGCCTCCGCTCACAAGCTGACCCCGAAGATGAGGCGCACCTGATAATCAGGTTCGCCTTCGGTGCGGGTGGTTTGGGCGAGGGCTGTTACAGTGGCGAACCAGCCGGTGCCACGATAGGAGACATTTGGACCGAGGAAGAAATTGTTTTCGGCTTCTGAGCTGCGCCAGGCTGGCAAGAGAATCTCGTGCAGCATCTCCGCACCAACAGAAACTCTGGGGCTTAGTTCATAGCTTGCGCCAAAAGCTTGTTGGACCTCGCCATTATGTTCGCGCAGACCTGCATCTTCCCATTCCGCTTCCAGAGTCAGGTTGTAAGCGAGAATGAGCGGGCCGAAGTTTTTTTGCGCGATTAGTTTTGTTTCCGATTCAAATGTGCGCCGGCCAGCACTGAGTTCCTGGTAAAGAGAAACTCCGACCGGAGCGGCAACCGGATTGGTGAGGTTGTAGATCAGCTCGAGGGAGGAACTACCGTAATGCGCGCCACGATTCTCGCGGCTGCGCGTATAATCCCAGTTCGCAAAATAGATGCTGGCTTGGAAGTGTTCAGTAATTCCGATCTCGAGCTCATGACGAAAGACGGCGTCGGTAAAAGCATTGGCAAACCGTGTGGTGGCGTAGTTTTCGATTTCAAAGGAGCCGGGCGCAGCGGTGGGCGCTTCGTAAAGGAAAGTGAAATGGCGCGCGCCGGCGAAAGCGGAAGGTTGGCAAAATAGCATCACCGCAGCAATAACGAGAGCGATCTTGAAGACAGCGGGCTGAAAGCCCGTTGGGCGCACAGCCGTGGACGGCTGTGTTCCGGTCGAATGCGTCGGGCGATAGGAATTCGGGGCATGGCGACTGAGCGCCGTGGCTACAAACCAAGGTGCGGGACACATGAGCGCACTAAGTTCAAAGGATGCGTTCCGATTACCGGACGGCCGGAACCGGTCGTACCATTGGCGCATCGATCGTTACGTGTTTTGCTTCCTCAACCGAGTCGGTGCCGGCGAGCGGGACGGCGCCGAAACGTTTCGCGACATAGTAAGAACCGATGACGAGGAGAGCGGCAAGAAATTGTGCGGCCATGGTTTCGTACGTCGGGAAAACGGCAAACCACAGACCCATCCAAGCCGGAGTGGAATGCGCGAGCCAGGGAATCGGTGTTGTCGAGATCCAGTTAGCAAGCTGCATTTCCTGGGCTTGCTCTCCCACCATCACTAACAAAACGACACCGAGAAGAATGCCGGTGGTAATTAACATTTTGCGATAAGGCAAACGCTGTTGCAGAACGAAGGTCAGAAGCGCGACCATCCCTGTAAGCACGAGACCGAGCAGCGTTCCTTTGAGCACGACTGCGCCACCTAGTCGCAGATGATAACTCTGGAGGAAAAGGACCACTTCAAATCCCTCGCGATAAAGGGAAGTGAATCCGAGGAGAATCAGTCCCCAGCGGAGACGCGAATTGCTGGTCGCGGCGTCGAGCAGCGATTTGCGCCGGCGATTATGGGCGCGAATCCAGCCGCCCCAGTAAATTTTGTGGAAGAACCAATTCATGATCACAAGCAGGACGATCACTGCGAGCAGTCCGGTCGCGGCTTGTAAATGCAGGGCGGGAACGTTCTCGCTCAACTGCTTCATGATTCTGACGGCGACGAACCAGGTCACAAGGGTGGCGAGGAACGCGATGAACGCTCCTGACATCACCGGTTTGCGATAATTGCGCCGCGAGCCGGTCATACTGGCGGTGACGGCGGCGAGAACGAGAATGCATTCGAGTCCCTCGCGGAAAACGAGAACACCGATATCGAGCGAGGCGACAGTGGCGGTGGTGTGGGGTTGCAGCGGATCGGGCGCACCGTGGGCAGCGATCCCCTGCCAGATGAAAACAGCGACGACGAAGAGCGCAGCGAACAATAAACCGACGCGAACGGCGAGAGCGCGTGAACCGCGATTTTCCCGCGTGCCTCGCGAGGGTACATTCACCTTAGGCTGTTGGCAAACTTCGCGCGCAAGCGTGCTAGGCATATAACAAAGTTAACACATTGAACTTCGACATGCTGTCGCTTGGTTGCCATTTTTTAGCGGCTCGTTGTCCGGGAGAGCGCTGGAACATAGACTTCCAAGTCTGTGTGCCAAACAGGCTTGTAGCCGGTTTCCCTCCCAGCAGGCTTGTTGTCCGGCGAAGCAATGGAGTGATGGAGCAATGGAATGATGGCGTAACGGTATTGGCGCTCGTCCCTCATTCACTCCAAGACGCTAGGCCATGCGTGCCACAGCGAGCAAAGCGGCAGCACGCTGCCGCACTCCAAAAGCTGTCGCCCATTTGCATCGCTTCGCGAGTTTGGCGAGATCGGCTCGACGGAGTTTCGCCCTCCCATTTTGCTGATGCATCGAGCTCTTGGTAAGGCAACGCTCTGCGGAGCCGGTCTTCTGCTGCTTTCCATTACTCCATCTCTCCAATACTCCATATCTGAGTGGCGCATTGTGATTTTCCAGGCAAGTCGTAAATTTCAGGCATGCAGCGCCAGCGCGGGTTTACCTTGGTCGAAGTAATAATCGCGGTCTTTATTCTACTGCTCCTGCTTACTTTGGCGGTGCCGAGTTTGAACGGTGTGCTCGCGGACAAGCGGCTTCATCGGTCGCTAGATCGTTTTAATGAGCTGGTGCGTCAGGCGCATGAGCGTAGTCTGGCTGAACACCGTGCCTACTTAATTGTCTGGAATGATGTCCAGATCAGCTTGCAACCAGCGGCATTTTTGAAAACGGAACCGCACCAACCGATCGATACCATGCCTATCGCACGCCGAGAGAAATGGCGGCTCGAGTTGCCGGCGGCGTTATCGAAAAAATTGCCAGCGGAGTGGATCTTTTGGGAGTCGGGCGTATGCGAGCCAGCCAGAATCCGTTTTGCCAGCGACGATGGCAGCTGGACGACAGAGTATTCGCCGTTGAGCGGGCTGGGGGAGATTATCAGTTATGCGCCGCGCTAGAACACATCTCGCTATCGACGGAGTGCCGGAACATAGACTTTTAAGTCTGTGCGCCAAACAGGCTTGTAGCCTGTTTAGCTTCAGCAGGCTAAAAGCCCGCTGGGCGCACAGGCAGGCATGCCTGTGTTCCGGCTGGCGCGCGGTGCAACATAGACTTTCAAGTCTGTGCGCCAAACAGGCTTGTAGCCTGTTTCGTTTCAGCAGGCTAAAAGCCCGCTGGGCGCACAGGCAGGCATGCCTGTGTTCCAGGTCGGCGTTTGCCCTTTACGAGGTGCTACTCGGATTACTTATCTTTGCCATTGGAATTATCGCGCTTGGGCGCGCGGTTAATAATTGCGTGAACGCGAGTGCCTTGAGCACGGATGACGCGCGGGTGCGTGAGATTCTGGCGAACCGGATGGTGGAAATTGAAACGACCCCAGGGCAACCGGACAAGGCAAAGCAATCTAAAATCGACACCGGGTTTGGTATAGTAAAGCTGGTGCAGAAAGCCGCGCCGCAGGAAATGAAAGAGGAAGACGGGACCGAGCTAACCGGAATTATTCGTGTGACCTTAACGGCAAATTGGACGCGCGGCGGAGCGGACCAGTCGAAAGCGATTGCATTTTATGTTTACCGGCTCTGAAAATCGCCGACGGCGCGCAAGTTCTTGTCTGGGGAGCACAGGCTGCCAGCCTGTTGTTTGCGGCAGCTTGCCGCAAACCATGATTTCTCCCGTGCTTATTGTGCCAGGAAGATTTCCGTTCGCGCTGCGCGCGAAAATGCACTCGGCGCGGCGGCCGAATGCGGCAGGCTGGCAACCTGCGCTCCCCAGAGCTGTACGCGCGCGTGCCTTCACCCTGCTTGAGATCATGCTGGCGGTGATCATTCTCGGAATGATGTCGCTGGCGATTTATCGTTTCGTGCAAGCGAATGTCACCGCGATGCGGATCTCATCGGAAGCGGATGCGGTGGAAGCGCGCTACGATGGATTGCGCGAGTTATTGACTCAGCAGCTGCAAAGTTTGCCGCCGGGAACGGCCGCACTCGCGGGCGAGCCATTAAAGATCGACGGCCATGATCGCGATGAGTTGACCTGGTTTTGCCCGGCGGGCCCGGGATTATTGACTCGTTATGCAACAGGCGATTTTCGGGTGAGCCTGCGACTGCGGGCGCACGATGCAAAGAGCCGGCAGCTCGATCTCGGTCTTTCGCGCACACCAAAGGAGGACACGGCCGTTGCAAACGAACACGAAACATGGGTGCGTCTGATCGATAATGTCGGCACCTTACAAATTCGCTTTTTCGATTCGCGTTTGAATACCTGGGTGCAACGCTGGACTGACACCGTTACGTTGCCGCGTCTGGTCAAGGTGGTGATCGGTCGCACCGATGCGAGGGCGCCAACGGAAATCACCGTGCCGTTGGCACGAATGCCATTATGAGGCCCTCGAAATCGCGTGGCGCTGCCCTTCTGCTTTCGCTCTGGGCTCTCTTTTTGCTGGCAGCCTTGGTCATGTCGTGGGCCTTGAACATTGATTCGCGCCTCAATCTTTCCGGAAGTGAAAACCGAATTCTGGAAGCACAGGCAATGGCGGCCTCGGGCGCAGAAGTGGCGATGGCTCCGGCGATCAAGCCGAATTCGCCGAATCTCCAAGGCAAGTTTGGTCCGCGCCAAAGTTACCGTGTTCGCATCACTGGCGAAGGCGGGCGTTTGAATATCAACTGGCTGGTGGCCGGGGAAAATCCGGTGCGGATCAAAATGCTGCGGCAGTACCTCGAGCTAAAAGGCATCGAATTGAACGAACGCGATCGGATGATCGACTGTCTGCTCGACTGGGTGGACCCGGATGATCTGGTGCGTTTGAACGGAGCGGAAGCGAGCGAAGGCTACCAACCGGCCAATGCGTTATTGGTCCGAATCGACGAACTGAAAAAGGTGAAAGGGTGGGAGACTTTTACTTCGGCGGCGGGCTGGGACGAGGAATTCACGCTCAACAGCACCGGACCCGTTGATATGGTCTGGGCGCCACGAGATGTCCTGCGAGCGCTCCCGGGATTTACGGATGCCATGGTGGAGCGTTTCCTCCAACTCCGGGCGGGGCCGGATGGGATTGATGGCACGGCCGATGACACCGTATTCAAAAGCCTGGATGAGATTCGCGCCGCGCTCGGTCTTAGCCCGGAGCAATTTCGAGAGCTTAGTCCGTTCGTTTCGTTCAAGGATCCTGTCCTACGAATCGTTAGCACTGGGCGGTCCGGCGACATCACTCGCGTAATCCAGCTGGTCTTTCGTCGCGCCGGGCTTACGCCGCAGTTGATTACTTGGAAGGAATTTTAATGGGCAAGTTCTTTCTTGTTCCTGGGGCGGAAGGATGGAATTTGATCAGTCGCCCTGCGGAAAACGGCAATTGGCGAGTGCGGGCGTTTCCTAGTTTGGATGCCGCCGCGGAAACCTTGAGTCCGGATGATGATGTCGTGCTGGCGCTTCCCATTTCGGTAGTGCTGGCGCAACGGATGCGTTTGCCCAGCGTGGAAGGATCGGAATTGCGCGAGATGGTTCGCATCCAACTGGAGAAGGCGCTTCCCTTTTCCACTGAAGACGTCACAAGCGATTTCGAGGTGATCGAACAAGGCAATGGTGAGTGCGTGATTTCTGCGGTGGCGGTGCAGAATCAGCGGCTGACGGAAATGGCGGCTCCATTGTTGAATCGGAGGGTCATTCCGCGCGCAGTCACGGTCTATGCCGCGCAACGCGTCGCCACCCACGCGGGTAAAGGCTGCGCTTTGTTCATCTATCCGGAATCCGGTGCTCTTGTTTCCGCCATTTCCGAAAACGGCAAGCTTAGTTTTGCGCGGACGATTGATGGCGGGGTGACGGCGGCGCTCGAGCTCGAACTGCCGCAATTAACCATGACGGCCGAATTACAGGGAATCACCGCGTCGTTTCAAAACGTATTGGTAGACGAAAAATGCTTTGGCCTGCGTGACAAGGTCGAGCAGGCCCTGGCAGCGCCGACCGAGACGATGGCGATTGAAACGCCACCCGCGTCGACCGGCCTCAATCTTCTTCCACAAGCATGGCGCAATGAGCGTTTACGTCAGGTCCGGCGCGAACAATGGAAAAAACGGCTGGCAGTAGCAGGAATGGTCTACGGCGCAATCGTCGCGCTCGCTCTTATTCAGCTTGGTTACTTGAAATTCCGTGAACGGCAACTGGATCGCCAGATTGAACGTGATGCTGCTCGCACTGTTTTTGTGCGAGCGGCGGCTAATAATTGGAAAGCGCTTGCTCCGGCGATCGACCCACATTTTTACCCGATCGAAATTTTGCTGCACTTATTCGACAGCCTGCCATCGCAGGACGTGCGCATTACCGCCTACAATCAATCGGCACGTCAGATTTCGGTTGAGGGCGAAGCGAACAAAGCCGCACTGGCTTACCAATTCGCAGATAAAGTCAAAAAGCATCCCGATTTGCAAAGTTTTACCTTCGACATGCAATCGCCGCGGATTTTGCCGAACGATCACGCGCAATTCCGACTGGAGGGGAGATCGCGATGATCGCGCAAGTGTTGCAACGAATGAACCGGCGTGAGCAGGTCCTGGCTGGACTGGTGGCGCTGGTGGTATTTTTCCTGGCGAACTTGTTTTTGTGGGGCTGGCTTTTCCGCGCCATTGGGGATTCGCGAGTCGAAGTCGCGAAACGAAAACAAGCGCACAATGAGCAAACGGTCTTGCTGCGGGAAAGCGATCTTTGGTCGAAACGCGAGCAATGGTTGCGCGAGCATCAGCCGGTTTTTCACGGAGCAGGCGATGCCTCGGCTTTGCTCGATCAGCTCAAACAAATCGCCGGCAAATATAGCGTATTGATCGAAAACCCGGCTATCGGCAACAGCCCTGCGGCGGGCGCGTATCAATCAGTTTTTGCCTCTATTGAAACCAAAAGTCCGTGGCCGCCGCTGGTTCATTTTCTTTACGACGTGCAAGCACCCGATGCTTTCATTGTTTTTGAGAGTGCAAATATTGCCATCGATCCAGGTGACCCAACGCAAATGCGTGGTAAATTCAAAATAGCGCGCTGGTACGCGCCGGCGAGCGCTGCAAAATGAAAACCAGCTTATTCATCGTTATCGGCATAATCCCAGTGACCGCACTGGCAGACGATCCGTTGCCGAAACGCTCGGACTTTAATCGTTATCAAGCGATGTTGAATCGTTCGCCTTTCGCCATTGCTACCGTAGCCGTTCCGACTGCGACTCCCGATTTCGCTAAGGACTTGTATGTCGCGAACGCAGCGCATTCCGCCGACGGCGACCTTGTCACGATCGCCTCGGCCACAGACAAAAATTTTAAAGAGTATTTATCGACTAAAGGGCCGGAACACGGCTTCGCCATTAGCGATATCCAGTGGTCGGACAAGATGGGACAGACGAAGGTCACCATCACTAAGGACGGGAAATACGCGACCCTGACCTTCAATCAGGCTTTGCTTTCCCAGTTAGGGCCGAATCCGAATCAGCCGCAAATGAACGCGCAGCCGCCGCTTTACCCGCCCGGAATGCCGCTGCCGCCGCAACCTTACATAAAGCCGGCGCCGATTCCGTCCCTCCCCCCGACATACCAGCAGGGCAGGCATGCTCCTCAGCCGGGCCAGATCCGTCAGCGCGGCGTTATCCAGCGAAATCCAACTCCGGCAGCGCCGACCCCAAATGTGCCGCCCCCGGACGAGTCAGACGAATAACAGAGCGTTATTGTCCCGGATCATCGTCGTTCGTATCGGGAATTCGATCCGGCCCGGCCGAGTACAAATCATATTTGGTCGGGTTTTTTTGTCCGGGGCAGCGATAAACGTAGGGAGTGCCCCATGGATCGGTTGGAACTGCCTCCATGAATTGTTGCCAGCGGGCAGGCCGGGGATCGGTTGAGGGAGCAACCACCAAGGCTTGAAGGCCCTGCTCGGTTGTCGGATAAAATCCGTTGATCCCTTGATACGCCAGGAGCGAGGTTTTGATCGCTTGAATATCGCCTGCGACCCGAACCCGCTTTGCGATATCCACATTCGGTGCCATGAATTTGATCGCGGCGGCCAACAACAGCGCGATGATCGTGACCACCAACATGATTTCGAGCAACGTGAAAGCCTGTTGTTTTTTTCGCATCAGAACTTAGACACCGAGTCAGCGGTCTGGTTTCAAAATATAATCGGATTTATCCCAAAGATACTTGAGTTGAATCTGGGTAGCCCGAATGACGGCGCTGGCCGCATTTGGGCCGTTGATGATGGTGATGTTGTTGGTCCCGGCATGGAGCACGCTTACCGGAACAATCTTCTGCGCGCGAAGCCAACCGGTGTATTGGAACTGCATTTGGCTGACGATGGCATGCATTTCTCCGCGATAACCTGGATCGGCCAATCCCGGCATGACCAGCGAGGCGGGTCCAATATTTTCACCATTCGCGATTACTTGTGGCGGCGAATCAATGCGCGGGCTGGCGATTTCGAAAGTGACAAGCGCAAACAAGGGTTGCGATTCCATGCCGAACTCGAAGACAGCGGCTTCGCTCGAAGTAGAACCAATGCGGATCACATCGGCCGACAACGAGGCGGTGACGGTGCCAAATTCTTCCGAATCCTGCGCCGGCGCGTGCAATGCCAAAGTCGTCGCAAAAGGCTCGGGGATGACATCGTGCGAGCCCGCACTTGGCGAGTGCACCATTTCGCTGCTACTCATCCATTCCAAATAAGCGCCGCGTACACTGTTGCCGTCGCCCGGTACTTCCACATCAATGGTGGTAACGCCGTGCATCGGAATCATGACGGATTCCGAGCTCTCCAGATCAATGCCAGTGCCAAGAGGACCGGAGCGAAGCAATTGCGAACCGGATTCGTCCCAGGCCACAATCTCGGGACGCGCTGAGGTCTGATCGTTAAAGAAGAGACGGAAAAAAAGAACGCTGGCACGACCGCCTGGCCTTGCCAGCCGAATGCGGAACACGCTTGGAGCCGCGGCATCCGCCTGCGTGTTCGAAGAAACAAACGTTACCGCCTCGACCCAATCGGGGACGCTTTGAACGGCGCCCGGCTTCGCATTTTGCCGCAGATCGATCCAGGCGTTACCGCTAACGGGAGCTATGATGGCAAAAGCGGCAGATTGCCCCGCAACAATCGAATCGCGATTGACCGCCTCCTGCGCGAGAAGGGTTCGCGCCGCCAGGATCAGTCCCAACGTCAAAGTTCGCTGACGCATCAAATTGGGCGGATGCTATCTCAGCGCACCCGAAACTGCAAACTTTGCGTCATGGAGAATACCGCGGACAAAATGCTGTAAACGACAAAGCCAACGATAATGGCAATGATAATGATGATGACCGGCGCAATCAGCCCCGAGGTAAGGGTGACGGTGCGATCGAGTTCCCGCTCGTAAACGTCTGCGATCGTCATCATGGTTTGACCAAAGTGCCCGGTTTGCTCGCCCACTGCCATCATATCGGTGAGCAAGTCCGGGAACATTTGCTGGGCCGCAAGCGCCGCGGAAAGATGCGCGCCATCCACCACCGCGCGTCTAACTTCCGTTAGCTTTTTCTCGATGTAACGGTTGCCCGCAATTTCAGCGACGAGATCGAGAGATCGCAAAAGTGGAATCCCATTTTCGGTCAGGGTGCCGAGCGTGCGGGAAAACTGCGCGTAATAGCTGTGCCGGACGATGCGACCATAACCGGGAATGCGCAGGCGGAATCGGTCCCAGGCGGTGCGGCCTTCGTCGCTCCGGACAAAGGCCCGCCAGGCGGCAAGTCCCCCGATAACAATTAGGACGCCGAACCACCAGTAGGTTGTGAGAAGGTGGTGTGTTTGCATTAAAATACGCGTCGGCAAAGGCAGTGCTCCGCCGTTTTGCGACATGAATTGGGTGAGCTGCGGCACCATGAAGGTAATGAAGACGGTAATGAGCGCTGCCCCCGCCAGCGTAAGAAAAGCCGGATAAATCAGCGCCTGTTGCACTCGATCGCGCAGACTTTTTGCCTGCGCCAGGTGCTTCACCAGCCGCAATAGAATCTCCGGCAACGCGCCGCTCGCTTCACCCGCCGCCACCAGGTTTACGTAAAGCGGCGGGAAAATGCGCGGGAATTCACGAAGCGCCTGGGAAAAACTACGACCGTCGACCAGCGCCTGGTGCAAAGTGCGAATCATCTGCTGCACGCGCGGATGCTTTAGGCGCTTCTCCAGAAGACCGAGCCCTTCGTCCAAGGTCATGCCCGCTTGTTGCAAGTGCGCGAGTTGCTCGGTGAAAATGAGCAACTGGTTGTGCGGAATCTTTAACGTCTGCGCCGGAACCTCCGAGCGTTCAGGCATGCCGCGGTTGAAAATTTTCGGCACGAAATTGCGGGGCGCCGTTGGTACTGCCGTAACAGGTGCGGCTGTCATCACCGGATCGATGCGAATGGGAATGCAGTTCTGTTGCTCGATCTGGCGAATGGCGACACCGCGATCGGGGCAGTTTAAAATGCCCTCGACTAATCCGCCCTGCGCGTTGCGGGCTTTATAGGCAAACTCAGGCATTCGTTTCCGCCAATCTTATTCCGCCCGAGGCCTACAGTAAACCATTGTCCCTGGTCTCCCGAGCGACAGTCGAGGGATCCCGCGGCGGAACCTTTAAGGCAAATTCGACGGGATCCCTCGACTGTCGCTCGGGATGACGACGCGCCGCGCACCCTAAAGTTCTGTTCAGGGAGCCGCGTTCCGCTACGCTAGTAAATTTATGAACACTTTGCGCGCAGCCATAGTCCCTGGATTAATTGCCGGCGTCGTCTCCATCTTCACCAGTTGGTTCTGGATGGGGCTGGTTTTCCATCGTTATCAACGCGCCACCCCCGACACCTGGCGGCCGGAAGGACCTCGCAACTATGCACTCTCGAGTCTCATAAGAGCGCTGTCGGCCGTCGCGATTTCCGTCCTCTACGTCTTGGTCGCGCGTTTTCACGTCAGCTTTTTTGCTGACGGAATGGTGGGAGCATTACGCTTCGCCGCCGTTATCTGGATCGCGTTGGCCGCACCAGTTGCGATCGAGGCGGCCATCTACGTTCGCATGCACTCGATGGTGGTCCTGGGGCAGGTGATCGATTGGTTAACCACGGCGGTTTTGGCCTGCGCCATCACTTTTTTCTGGATAGGGGCTTGAAATTTCCATAAACTCTATGTCCGATTGGCACGCTTGCTGCAATACAACTTCTCGTGAAAACGGTGCGTTTAATTTGCGACTTCATCGCCGGCCGGCGCGTTTGCGTCGTGGTGGCGCTTCTGGCCGCTGGTGCCGCGGGTAATGCGAGTGCGGTTATTCGCTCGCCCTTTCCGTCGCGCCCAGTTCCGCCCTATCACGGCCATTATATGATGATCGGCAACGATTCGATCACTGCTTGGCCAAAGGCGGTTACGCCTGCGCCCTCGCGCTGATTTCGTTGTCTGCGGGGTAGCGCGCGCATTCTGCGCGCATCGCGTGGCGTCACAGCCGCGCTTCTTTGGCGAGGCGCGTGATGCGCCTGTCTGCGCAGTGAAACCGCGCGCTAAGACTGCAAGTCTGTGTTCCTTTCATTCCGCCTCAGCCAGCTTTTTAAATCGCGGATCACCGCGCAAAGAGTCCCATTCCGGTTCCACCCGCAAAGTTCCCGGAGTCGGCCCATTTGGAATTCCGACTAACGATTCCAGTTGTTGAATGGCCGAGTCGTGTTCGCCGAGCTTCGCGCTCACCGCTGCCAGTGTCGTTCCGAGGATCGGTCCGTCGAACGAATCTTTGGCGATAGGCAATAGCCTTCCAGCGCGAGCCGCAGCAGCAAGCGCATCTTTTTTCTCTCCCAATGCAGCGTAAATCAATGCCAGCATCGCAAGCGTTTTAGCGTCTTCCGGACATTGCAACAGATCATCTTGCACCGCCCCCTTGGCCTGCTCGAAAGCGGCGCGGGCGGAGGGTTCGTCACCGCGAACACGAGCGATTAATCCGGCGTACCAACTTTTGGGCACGATGTAACCGTCGAGTGCTCCAGCTACTCCGCTCAAACCATTATCATCAAGCTTTTCGTGGGCGCAGGCAGCAAGCACACGGTCGGCCTCGTCCACATCACGTTCCATCAAACTCAGGCGGAGTGCGATCGTGCTTCTCGCTCCGCCGGGATCAAAACTGGCCGGGATTTGCCGTAAGCTAGAACGAAGAGGAGCGGTCTCGCCATCGCGAAATAAGGCAATCGCGCTGCGGGCCAGCACAAAGAAGGGTGCGTTTGGCGAAACCGAAAGCGCGTCGCTCACCGTTCCCTCGGCTTTGGTGTATTCATGCAAGGCGAGGTAACTTTCGAACAAACTCCAGAGCACCGAAAGATTTCGCGGGTCGCGATCGCGCCCCTGCTCCAGATTAGTCACCGCTTCATTCCATTTTCCGTCGCGGCGGGCAATCGCTCCAGCGGTATTAAGCACATCGGCGTTGTTGGGAATGGCGCGAATTGCGGCAGTGACGTGCTTTTGGGCAACATCGTACCGCCGAAAACCATAGTAATAGTAAAAGGCAGTCGCGAGATGCGCTTCGCCCAGGCTCGGCTGAAGTTTCAGCGCAGCATCGGCCGCTGCCTTCGCTTTTTCCAAACGCGATGCGCTTTTGTCATAGCCGAACCAAAATAATTCGGAGTGCAGGCGCGACGCCAATGCATAAGCGAGCGCAAACTGAGGATCCCGCTTGACCGCCTCATCGATCAAGCGAAGGGCATCGGCTCCTTGGTCGTACGAATAGCCGCTCCCGGCCCAGTGAAACAACTCACGCGCGCGCAGGAAAAGTTCATAGGCCAGGACGTCGCGGGTGGGATGGGTTTGCAGGTTCGTTTTCTCGCGCGCCGAAAGGTTTGCCCGCAACGCCTGGGTGATGCGTTCGGCTAATTCGCTTTGCAGCGCGAATAGGTCGGTGATCTCGCGATCGAATGTTTCTCCCCATAGATGGGCATCGCTCCGTGCATCAATCAGCTGCGCATTGACCCGGATGCGATTGCCGGCGCGGCGTGCCGTGCCCTCCAGAATATGCGCTACGCCCAGTGCCAGTCCGATTTCACGCAAATTGCGCACGCCACTCTTGAATTGTTGCACCGAAGTTCGGCTAATGACTTTAAGGTCCGCCACCTTTGCCAAACTTGAGAGAACGTCGTCGTGTACTCCGGCCGCGAAGTACTCGTTCTCTTTGTCGTCGCTCAAATTTTCGAACGGAAGAACGGCAATGCTTTTTTCGGGGATGTTGCGGGTTGTGGCGAGGGCGGTCGGCAGCGCAGCCAAACTTCTGTCGCTCTCATCGGTGCGCCTGATTCCCTGCGGAGTCAGATCGAATATCCAGGACAAGATGAGCGCGATCGGAAATCCCAGCACCAGCACAATCACCACCAGGCGCACCGCCCAGTTTGGGATTTCGAAGAATGGAAAAACTTGGGTTGCGATTTGAATTAGCAACCAGCTGGCGATCGCGTAGGCAATGGCAACGCGATGGACCTTGCGCCGCTTCAATTCGCCAAAAAACGATTTCACGAGATCAGCTCCAGAATTCCGTCATTACAAACTATCTCATCGCCAGCAAGTGAAGGGTTGCGAACTACTTCGATTGATGAAATACGAGCGAGCATGGCCAGGCCTGGTGGAACCGATCCGCAACATACATCTGCCTTCATCGCCGGAGTTGCATCCTTCGCAACGTGGGGACTGGTACCGGTTTATTGGAAGTTGCTTACCAAAGTTCCTGCCCTGGAAATTCTGGCGCACCGCTTCGTCTGGACCATTGTGTTTCTCGGCGTCCTGCTCAGCTGGCAAGAGCGCTGGCGCGAAGTCATCGGCAATGTTTGCTCGCGACGCAGCTCACTTTTTTGTTTGGGCAGCGGCGTCATGGTCGGCTTGAACTGGTTGCTCTTCATTTGGGCAGTCAACATCGGTCACGTCCTCGAAACCAGCCTGGGCTATTTCATGACGCCGCTGGTGAATGTCCTGCTTGGCGCCATCATTTTGCGCGAGCGACTCACTACTTCGCAGATCGCCTCCATTCTCATTGCTTCTGTCGCCGTTTGTATTCTCGCCTTCGGCTACGGCCATTTCCCGTGGATCGCAGTGGGGCTTTGCACTAGTTTCGGCCTCTACGGATTGTTGCGGAAACAGTCCGGCACCGCTGCGATTCCTGGCCTCTTTCTGGAAACGCTGTTTCTCCTGCCGCTGGCCCTAATTTATCTTGTTCTCCTCGCCAATCGCGGCGCGCTGACCTTTGGCCCGTCCCACCTCTATCTTTCCGCGATCCTGACGACAACCGGGGTCGTGACCGCCGTCCCGCTGATCTGGTTCGGTTACGCTGCGCGACATTTACGATTAGTCACGATTGGCTTCCTTCAGTATCTCTCGCCCAGCATTAGTTTCATTCTTGGGCTTTTTGTTTATCACGAGACATTCACCCGCCAGCATTTTATTACCTTTCTCCTCATCTGGATCGCGCTTGTCCTTGTTTCGGCGGAAGCGGTTTTGCGCTGGCGCGCGACTAAACGCATGGCCGCGGAAGCGCCCGCAGAGTCGCCCCTAATCGAACCCGGGATCTGAGGTGATACAGATAAATCCCGGAGATAAATCCTCGGTAAGACGGCGTTTCAATTTTACCGGATCACCAATCCTGACTACAGATTCGGATAATCTGGCGTGCGCGACCCGAGCGGAGTGCATGGATATCCTGGCCCCAATTCCCGGGAATCCTATCTTCTGTGGAGGCAGCGGTGTCGGCTGCGTTTGAAGATTTTGCAGGGGACACGCCTGCCTCTACAAATTCGCCCTTCGGCAAGCTCGCGGCCGCTTTCTTCTTCGCCGGCCGTGCGGACAAAACGTTGTAGCAGGCGTCGGAGATGTCGACATCCCCGAGAGACCCCGTCTTCGTCAAAAACTTGTCTGAGAAAAAGAAGTGACGAAGGCGTCGGGTTTCTGATTCAATTTCGTGGTCATGGTCGGAGGTCGAGTCACCAGCGAGGAAAAGTCGACCCTTAGCACGTACATCGGTCTCATCGTCGTAACGGTGCTTGTCGTCGGCGCGATCTATTTCTTTTTTCTCGCGCATGCAAGAACAAAGGAGGTCACAGGCTTTGATCCGAACCGCCCCGTACCGAGTGACATGGCTTTGAAGCACCGATTAAAGCCGGAGCAGTATTCTGTCGTGCGCGAGAATGGGACAGAGACCGCCTTCCAGAATGAGTTCTGGAACAACGAGCGCACCGGCATCTATGTCGATATCATCACCGGCGAACCACTCTTCACATCGCTCGACAAATTCGATGGCGGAACGGGCCGGCCGACGTTTACCAAACCGATCTCGAAAGATCTCCTCGTCGAAAGCGTGGACACTTCGCGCGACATGCAGCGTACTGAAGTCCGCGCCAAACGAAGCAATGCCCACCTCGGGCATCTGTTTCCTGACCCGACTTCGCCGACGGGACAACGCTACGCCGTCAATTCCGCAGCCTTTCATTTCATTCCAATAGAACGAATGAAAGAAGAAGGTTACGAAGCGTTCCTGCCGCTCTTGGAGAAAAAGTAGCGCCCAGGTGGGTCGAGCAGTCTCCTGCTCGATCCGAATTTAGGGCACGCGCAGGATGCTCAAACTCGTGGATATGATGCGATGCGGCCGATCGACCCTGGTCGGTCGACAATTTACTCCGGATCACCAACTTCTGGAAATTGCGCCTCCTTCGTCGTATTCTCGTCTGCACAATCTTGAAACAAGACGATATCGAATACGCCATTGAGAATACGCAGGTTATTCTCGCGCCGGAACGGCAGATCGCGACCTTTGGCAACACCAGCTTTGAGTTTCATCTCATCTCCGAGCTGATGGACCGGGTTGATCAGGTCCGCATTCGCACCGGCCGGATTGAAGCTGAGCGCCCGAAAATTCTTAGCCCGGAATATTTTTGCCGAATGATGCTGGAAGGTTTCGGTGAAAAAGCGCAGGAGTACGTGGAACGGCTACGCGAACAGGCGCGCCAGATTGCGGTCTTGCGTTACGGGTTCCAATTTCGCAAGTCTGGCGTCACGGAAAAAACCGTGAGTGCCTCGTTGCAATCGGTCATCGATCGCACCCGGCGTGCAGTAGAGCGCGCCGGTGATCTGAATGGCGCGATCATTCAAGGAGTGGATGAAGCGTGGGAAGTTTGCCTACTCAAGTTCACCATCGAGATGATCGAGCGCTCCGCCGGCGAAAACATCGGCGACTTCAAACGGCGCGGTCTGATTTAAAGCAACGCGCAAGATTGCAGAGCAGGGCGCTCGCTCCCGAAATGTGCAGCCGACACGGCTGCCACTACAGTTTCCGATATTGCCGCATCAATTTGAAAAAACGCAAAGTATCCCGCACGGGATTGATACTGCTGACTTCGTCGGAATAAACCGTGGTGATCGGGACGGACGCGACGCGATGGCCTTTCCTGCTCGCGATGATGAGCATTTCGGTCTCGTATTCAAAACGGCTTGCGCCGCTTAGAATTTCCGGAATGACATCGCGATGCAGCATGCGAAAGCCGCATTGCGTATCCGGAATCTGCTGGCCGCAGACCCGACTGATTTTTCCGCTCATGTAACGGTTTACGATCCGTCGCACTAAAGGCATCGTGCTGGTGTCGTTCATGCGCGAACCAATGAAAATTTTCGCGTCCGACTCCGAGACAGCGCTATCTACAAAACGCGAAATTTCTTCCGGCAAATGCTGCCCGTCAGCGTCGAGCAGCACGACGTAATCGCTGCCCCGCTCGAGCCAGTAACGCAACCCGGTTTTGATCGATTCACCTTTGCCGCGGTTTTGAGGGTGAACAACGACATCGACTCCGGTGGAGCGCGCTCGCTCCGCCGTCGCGTCAGTCGATCCGTCATCGACCACAAGAACATGTGCCAACTGGCCGTGTGCGCGCCGCGCTACTTCGCCGACGTGTTTCTCTTCCTGATACGCAGGAATCACCGCGGCGATTCGCGAACGATCGCGTTCCATCACTCGCGAACGACAGGATGAAAATCGGCCGCGTGATAGGAACTACGCACGAGCGGGCCGGAGGCGACGTGTTCGAATCCTTTTTTGCGCGCAATCTCACCGAAGAATTCGAATTGGGCGGGCGTGATGTATTCAACTACCGGCAAGTGCTCTGGAGTCGGCCGGAGATATTGGCCCATGGTGAGAACCTGCACACCTACTTCGCGCAAATCATCCATCGTTTGAAATAACTCCGGTTCTGTCTCACCAAGTCCAAGCATGACGCCGCTCTTCGTCACTACTTTTGGTGAAAGCTCTTTCGCGCGTTTTAAAACCCGCAGGGAGGTCCGGTATTTCGCGCGCGAACGCACCATCGGTGTCAGGCGCTCGACCGTTTCCATGTTGTGATTGTAAATGTCGGGCGCGGCATCGAGCACGATCTGAATGCACCAATCCCGGGCATGAAAATCGGGCACTAACGCTTCGATAACGATTTTCGGATCCATTTCGCGAATTGCGCTAATGGTGCGCGCGAAGTGATTCGCGCCGCCATCCTTCAGATCGTCGCGTGCGACTGCGGTGATGACGACGTGTTTCAATTTCATCCGGCGCACCGCTTCGGCTACGCGCTCGGGCTCATCTGCTTCCAGGGCAAAGGGTTTCGCCGTCGTAACCGCGCAAAATCCGCAGGCACGGGTGCAGCGATCGCCCGCGATCATCATTGTCGCCGTGCCTTGACTCCAGCACTCCCAGCGATTCGGGCATTGCGCGCTTTCGCAGACCGTATGCAATCGCAAATCTGAAATCAGTGCTTTGGTCGAAAAGAAAACCGGATTCGATGGCAGTCGCACTTTGATCCAAGGCGGTTTTTGAGCTTGGTGTAGAGCAGGATCGATTTTGTTCGCGCAAGACATCGAATAAAAGTTACAACGTTAAAAGGGTTACAAAAGTTAAATTGCGGCCGATACCGCCGCTACTACAGCGCTTCAAACGTGTTAACGATTTAACAAATCACAGCTTCGTTCTTCCGGTCAGCGCTTGGTAAAGCGTGAGCTCGTCAGCTGACTCGAGACCGCCGCCGGCCGGTAAACCGTGGGCGATGCGAGTTAACTTTACCGGTTTTCCTTTCAGCAACTCGACCAAATAGTTCGTAGTCGCTTCGCCTTCGACGTCGGCCGCGAGCGCAAAAATGATTTCCGAGAATTTTTCGCGCTCGATTCGATCAAGCAGCTCTTTGATTCGCAGATCTTCCGGCGCGACGTGATCGAGCGGCGAGATCCGGCCACCGAGTGCGTGATACCGTCCTCGAAAAGCGCTCGTTTTTTCCAGCGGAAGAATATCGGTCGGTTGCTCGACCACGCAGAGCAAATCGCTCGCCCGCGAATCGTCGCGACAAATTTCGCAAAGCTGGTCGGTCGCAAAAAACCCGCAAAGTTTGCAAGGATGAACCTGCGCGCGCGTTTTTGAAATCGCGCCCACGATTTGTTCCGGCTGATCGTTGCGCGATTGTACCATCCACAGGGCAATGCGCTCAGCCGAGCGCGGCCCGATGCCGGGCATTTGCCGTAATTGCGTGATCAAATCACGAAGCGCTTCTGGATACTCGGTTCTTCTCAAGACTCAGATCCGCCAGTCCGGCTCGGACCCGCCAGTTCGGTTCGGGCCCGTCAGTCCGGCTCGGATTGGCTATTGCACCCGCGACTCCATTAAATGCAGCGCGAGCGGTTCAAGGCGGCGCAGATAAAGATTAAGCGGCGCATCTTCCTCGTGGTTCGGTCCGCGCGCCTTTTGGAATTCACTGTAGGCCTCGGCCCAACGCTGCTCTCGGTACAAGACGACACCGTTCCAAAAAGAATCGCGCCGCGCCACTAATTCGCTGGGCGCATCAGCGGCGAAGGCGAGCGGCTCATAAATTTCATGTCGCTCCTGGGCGTTGACACCGCTGAGAAAATCGATCGGGCGCGCAACGATGGCGTTGTTGGCTAGCTCAAAGGTGCGCGGCCCGATGAGGATCCGCGAGCCATAAAAGCGATTGGCGACGCAAAAGCGCCGGGCTAACTCGATCGGCTCGCCCAGCACAAAAATGTCCTGCTTTTCCTCCGTTGGCGCGGTGATCATTGACCCGGAACTAACCCCGACATGCGCGCCGGCAGTGGCGTTTTGGCCGTTACTGCTGGTTGAGTTTTCGGCAAATGCACGCGCAAGGTCGAATGCGGCACGCACGGCTTTCTCCGCGTGATCCTCCAGAGTCCCTGGGAATCCAAAGACGGCAACGACGCCTTCGCCGTCGGCGGAATGCAGGTACGCGCCGGCATTGCGCAATAATTCAGCCGCGCGCGCGGTAAACCTCTCGCTGGCCTTCGCTACCACCCCGGGCTCGTCGGTGTCAGCGAGGTCGTATTTGTTGGCCAAATCGCATACGACCACGCTGGTTTCGAAAGCGCGCGGATTGCCGTCGAATTCAACTT
>QHRJ01000059.1 GCA_003220075.1 Verrucomicrobiota bacterium | reverse complement strand
TAATCGGTTCGTTCGGTTCGTTCATAAGCTATTGGCGGACAGTTTAAAGGTTAATGTAATGTCAATAACGCGGCAGCCTAAATACTCTATCACGTTGACCAGATACGAAATGGACTGTCAATAGTAAGCCTTGTTGGATAAATCCTTTCGCTTCCGCCCCGATGATCAGCGAAATCATTCCAAGATGATTCGAATCCTTTTTTTCGTCGCCGCCGTCGTGATTTGCTCTCCGCTCCGCGCCCAAACAGGTGCCACTCCGCCTTCCTCGTCGCCCACGCCTTCTCCATCTCTCGAGCAACGCGTTTCCGATCTGGAGGCTTACATGAACAATTCCGCGCGCGGCGCGGACGAGGCCAACGCTAGAACGGCCTCGAACATCTCCGGCCCCGGACCTGGCCACAACGCCTGGCTCATGACTTCCGCGCTTCTCGTTTTGTTCATGACACTGCCGGGCCTCGCCCTCTTTTACGGCGGACTCGTTCGCCAGAAAAATGTGCTCTCGATTCTGGCGCAGTGCCTTGGCATTGCCGGTTTAGTCACGATTTTGTGGTGGGCGATTGGTTACTCGCTCGTCTTCTCCCACGGCTGTGCCTTTTTCGGCGGAACCCAGTTTGCATTTCTACGCGGCGTCACCGCCGCGCCGAATACCGACTACTCATACTGGGTTTCGCACAACGTCTTTGCCATGTATCAGCTCATGTTCGCCATCATCACTCCCGCCCTCATCATCGGCTCGGTGGCCGAACGGATGAAATTCTCGGCGGTCATGACAATTGTCGGGCTCTGGATGTTTCTCGTTTATTTCCCGTTAGCTCATATGGTCTGGGGCATTGACGGCCTGATGAATGGCGTCTGGAATCCCAACGCCAGGATTCGTGCGATCGATTTCGCCGGCGGAACCGTTGTCCACATGTCGAGCGGATGGTCGGCCTTGCTCCTCTGCCTCTTTCTCGGTCCCCGCCTCGGCTTCCGCAAGGAAATCATGGCGCCGCACTCGATGGTTCTTTGCATGGTCGGAACCGGAATGCTTTGGGTCGGTTGGTACGGATTCAATGCCGGCAGCGCGCTGGGTGCCGATGGAATCGCCGCCAACGCGTTCACGGCCACCACCTTGGCGACAGCGGTTGCATCTTTCACCTGGGCGGCGCTCGAATGGTTGTTGCGCGGCAAACCGAGCGTGCTCGGCTTTTGTTCGGGCGCGGTCGGCGGCCTTGTTGTTATCACTCCGGCCTGCGGATTTGTCGATGCCAACGGTGCCGTTATTATCGGCGTGCTGGCGGGTGCGGTTCCGTTTTTTGCCTGTACCAAATTGAAGTCGTGGTTCCACTATGACGATGCCCTCGATACGTTTGGCGTGCACGCGGTTGGCGGAACCCTGGGCGCATTTCTCACCGGGCTGCTGGCGACTGCGACCGTGAATTCAAATCTTTCCGCAACTGCTGCCAGTCAAAATGGACTCGCAAAAATTGTCGGGCACATGCTTTGGCTGGAGCAGCTGAAGGCGATGGGAATCACGATCGTACTGGCAGTGCTCGGAACGTCGGTGATCGCGCTGATCGTGCGTGCGACAATCGGATTGCGGATCGCACCGGAAACCGAGCGTCAGGGGCTCGACATTAACCTGCATGGCGAAGAGGGTTATATTGTTTCCGGGTGAGTTCGATTACGAGCACGAGCAACTGGTCATCCCGAGCGAAGTCGAGGGATCCCGTTGAAGTTACCTTAAAAGTTTGCGGCGGGATCCCTCGACTACGCTCGGGATGACAGTACCGTGAGCTTCGTATTCCGTGTTGCGAGAAAGTCTATGAAAATCCCCCTTTTGTTTCTCACATTAGCCATCCCGCTCTGTAGTTTCGTCGCCGGTGCCGTAGACATCGCGGCGGAATCGAAGCGGGCGAACGAATTTTTCGACAAGTGCTGGGATGAAACCGTGGCGCGTCATCCGGTCGATGAATCGTTTTATGGAATCAAAACGCACTACGACCAATTGGAGGATTTGTCGGATGAAAAGGCGGCGGCGGACCTCAAGGCATTGCAGGATCAACTCGCGACCTTGCACCGCGAGTTCAAGCTGGAATCACTCGATGCCCCGACGCAGGTGAGCTATAAACTTTTCGAGCTCGAAGTCGAGCGTGCGGCTGAAGAATTTCGTTTCCGCAACGACGTTTATCCGATCAGCCAAATGCGTGGTGTGCACGCCCAGATCCCGACCTTTCTAATTAACATTCACAAGGTCGATAATGAAAAGGATGCGCGGGCTTACATCGCACGGCTGAATGCGATTCCGAAATTATTCGATCAGGTGATCGTGAATTTGCGGACGTGCGAAGGCAAAGGCGTCGTCGCGCCCAAGTTTGTTTTTCCGTTGGTGCTCGAGGCCTGTCATAAAGTGATCGGCGGGGCGCCATTCAACGATTCCGGAACGGACAGTCCGCTGTTGGCTGATTTCAAAAAGAAAGTTGGCGCACTGAAGGAACTTGATGGAGCAGCGCGATCGAAGCTGACCGATGAGGCAAAGGCCGCGCTGTCCAATTCGGTCAAGCCAGCTTATGAAAAGCTGATCGCTTTTCTGGAGGACCAATCGAAGCGGGCGAATGACGATGCCGGCGTCTGGAAATTTCTGGATGGCGCCGAGTTTTACAAGACGGCCTTGCGCCATACCACGACGACGAACCTGAGCGCGGATGAAATTCATCAGCTCGGACTGAAGGAGGTCGCGCGCATTCACGGTGAGATGGAGAAAATCCGCGAGAAAGTTGGATTCAAAGGCGACCTCTCCGCGTTCTTCAAGTTCATGCGGGAAGACCCGCAGTTTTATTTGCCAGATACCGACGAAGGCCGCGCGAAATATTTGGCTAAGGCAGTGCAGATTGTGGACGAGATGAAAAAGCGGCTCGATGAATTATTCCTCACCAAACCGAAGGCTGACATCGTGGTGAAAGCGGTAGAGAAATTCCGCGAGAGCTCGGCCGGCGCGGCGTTTTATCAGCAACCGGCGCCGGATGGAACCCGACCGGGGATGTTTTACGTCAATCTGCGCAACATGCATGATCAGCCGGTCTACCAGCTCGAAGCGCTGGCGCATCACGAAGGAATTCCGGGCCATCATATGCAGATCGCGATTGCGCAGGAGCTGACCGGCATTCCGAAATTCCGGAAATTGGGCGCGCATTTCACCGCTTACACTGAAGGCTGGGGGCTTTATAGCGAACTGACTCCGAAAGAAATTGGAATGTATCGGGATCCGTATTCTGATTTCGGGAGATTATCGCTGGAGCTTTTGCGCGCGGCGCGGCTGGTGGTGGACACAGGTATGCACGCGAAGAAATGGACACGCGACCAGGCGATTGATTACTTGAAGCAGAATACGCCCAATAGTGAGGGCGATTGTGTCGATGCCATCAATCGCTACATCGTGATGCCGAGCCAGGCCACGGCTTACAAGATCGGGATGCTAAAAATCCTCGAGCTGCGCGAGAAGGCGAAGCGCGCTCTCGGAGCGAAATTCGACATTCGCCAGTTCCACGACGTGCTGCTGACGAACGGCGCGCTGCCGCTCGACGTGCTCGAGGATTTAGTTAACCGCTGGATTAAATCGAAGCAGCCTTAGAATCCGCCGCCACCAGAACTGCTGTTGGAGTTGCGCTGAAGGTCCCAGCCGGACTGACGTTAAATGACGAACGAATGACGAAGTCCGAATGACGAAGACGTTCTGTGTTTCGAGCACCGCAAGATAAGGTTTCTTACTCCGCTTGTGCGCCGAAAGACGCTAGAGTCCACCCAACAATTCCCATCTCTCTTCAAACAGCTTGATGTATTCCGTGTGTTTCGTCAGGCTCGACTCCCAAAAGTCGGCAAATTTGTCCAAGTCTTGACCCATAAAACGGCTAGCGCGGCTGGTACAGTATCATTTTGCCTGGGCCAGCTCCCCCAGAGATTTGTTTGATACGGAATTCCAACGCTGGAAGGGCGATTCAGCCCATTCGCCTGATCCTTGTTCTGGCTTCGGTGGGGCAGGCTCGCGTTCGCCTGACGCAAATCAGTGAGAGAGCTAGCTCTAAGCGAAGTAACACGGACCCGAATGGGTGAATCGCAGTCTTTGTTTCGGGCAGAACCCTCGCTTCATTCTGACCTCCGGTGTCTGACGGCTCACTGGTGACCTCGATGATAGGGCCCAGGTTGGGGGTATTCATACCGGACGGAATGCGAGTCCGATTTTTATACCAAATACAGGTGCTGCCTGACAACCCAAAACCTATGAAAAAGACGCAAAATTTGCGAAAATTTTGCTCCAACAGGGGGCATTATGCAAGAGTCTGTCGCCTTGCTGGTTATGACTCGTGAGCCGCTTGCCGACCGTGCAGCGTGCGTCGATGCGACAGGACGCCGTTAAAAAAGAAGTCGCATTAGAAATGACGAAATCGGCATGACAAAGGAAATCCGAATGACGAACGGCTAACGCTGGAACGGGCGCGCCGAGGCAGGCGGAAGCTGTGCTCGGGGCGGGACTTGAACCCGCATGCCTTTCGGCATACGCCCCTCAAACGTACGTGTCTGCCATTTCACCACCCGAGCGAGCGTTTTGGAGATAGAAGATGGTAGATGGGAGATGGGGGGCCGCAAGCGCTTTTGGCGGCCAGCTTTTGGCGGCCAAGCTTTAAGCTTTAAGAGCTTGGCGTTCGACGTTCGGTTCATTCCCTCATACTCATACGCATGCCCATGATCGTCCTGTCGCAGTTCTTTTCCGTCCTGGGAATATTGAGCCTTGCTTGAAGTTTGCGATGTCGTAATCGAAACGACCACGAGGATGAGCACGAGCACGAGAAGGGAAGAGGAATGCGACTGGATCAAGCTCGATCTCCACATTCACACCTTCGACGATCCCAAGGACAAACTCGATTATTCGGCGCACGAACTCTTGGCTCGGGCGCGACGTCTCGATTTCTCCGTCCTCGCGATCACGCTGCACGACGCAGTCTTTGATCGATCCGAGGTTTTTGCCGCTGCCCAACGGCTCGGAATTTTACTTGTTCCCGCCGCCGAAATGCGGATCGAAGGCGCGGATATTATTCTTCTAAATGTAACCGCAAAGGACGTTGAGGGACTGCGAAGTTTCGATGACGTCAGGCAATTGCGGGCGCGCCGTGGTCAATCGCTCTTCACCATCGCTCCGCATCCCTTTTATCTGCTGGGTGGTTCAATCGGGAAACGTTTACTGAATGAAATCGATTGCTTCGACGCGATTGAACTCTGTCATTTTCACAAAGGCCTTTTTAATCCGAATCGCCGCGCCACGAAGGTTGCAGAAAAGTTTGGCAAACCGCTGATTGCGACTTCCGATGCACATCAGCTCAGCGCTTTTGGTCGGCACTACACGAGCATGCCACGGCCGTCGCCGCTCACGGCGGAAACTGTTCTCGCCCACCTCAGGGCCGGCGTGTTGCGGATCAACAGCCCGGCCGCGACCTTTCAGGAAATTTTCAGCACCTTTTATTTTGTTTTTATCGAACACCCCTTGCGCAGTCGTTTTCATCATCATGAGCATTGACTGATAGGGATGCCGTTGTCGCGTCTGCTTGGGGGCCAGCGAAATTGTGTGTGTCGTCGATGAATCACGAAGCACGAATGGTCCGAGCCGGGCTGGCGTTGAATGACGAAAGAATGACGAAGTCCAAATGACGAAAACAGTCTGATATTGGCTAAATTAATAGAGCCGTCGTTTTGGAGATCGCCTGGAACTTGCAGAAGGGGACTCTTTGACTCTTGGTTCTCAAACTCTGTTTGGGTACGCTTCTGCCTCCTGAACTCTGTTTTACTGCTAGTATCGCGCAATTTGAATTTGCGAGACGATCTTCTGGGCCTGACAACAACAAGGGCGCGCTTGCCAATCTGGCGGAAAGCTGAGAAAGCTATCGAAAATGAAAGCTGGAGTCAGATTTCTCGCCTTCGTCTTGCTCGCGTTTGGCCTCGCGGCAGGCGGTTGTACAACCCCGCCGAAGAAGAAGACGGCCGCCCACGAAACGAAACCAGCAAAAGTGAAGCCGGGCCAGGAAGCGAGTGATGTTGACTTTGATGCTTTCATCTCACGCTTGCGCAAAGCGGTTACGGCGCACGATATGAATACCATTGCCTCAATGATGACGGCAGACTTCGGCTATAGTTTGAATCCGGAAAGATCGGGAGAAGGCGTCTTCCAATATTGGGATGAGAATAACCTTTGGCCGGAGCTCGAAGGTATCCTTTCGGAAACTTTCGTGAAGAAGCAGGACTACATGGTAGCTCCACCGCAGTTCGCCGATCCATCGTTAAACTACGACGGCTATCGTGCCGGTATCCGGCGCGTGAATGGCAGTTGGAAGTTTGCTTACTTCGTAAACGGGTGATCAGCGTCCCGCTGATTGTTATGTGTCGTCAGTTATCCGTTAGCTGTGGTCGGTAGTCCGTGGTCCTGTGGTTTTCTCTTTAGTTAGTAGCGTTTCGCGCCCGAACCGAAATCATAGATACTTCCCCAGGCACCCTGGGCAACGAGCGGCAATTGTTTCTCCCACGGGCGAGTACTGTTGCCATAATTCGTCTTCTCCAGGTTTCCCCAAAATAGATAGCGCACCTGTAGTTCGCGCGCGGTTTTTTTCCAGTCACCCTGGCCCAGCATCAAATTGTCAAGCTTGCTTTCCACTTCACTGGACTTGATTCCCTGCGTCCAAAGATGGCCGGCATATCCACACACCATTTTCCGGCCATTTAGGAGGAGTGGATGATTGTAGGTGTGAAAACCAGCGAAGCGCGCTTCCACCGGCAACTTACGAACGGCGGCGGCAACGAAATCGATTTCGGATCGGTTTGCGAATTGGTAGCCCGGTCTGCCTGCAGCCAGGCCCCCGATTAGACTCACGAAACCAGAGAAGAACAGGATGAGGCAAGCTCCAACTCGCGCCGAAAACGGCCAACGAATTAACATACGATTCCAAAGAATAGGCAGCGTAATAAAGTAAGCCCAGATCAGTAGCTTAATGTTATCCCATTCCCAAGGCGCAGTCTTTACGCATAGCGCCAGTAGACAGATCAAGACCGCGGCAGCGAGATAGGCGGCGTCAATTGATAGCTCAAAGTTGCGGGCACGCCCGATGATCGAGCCTATCAGGCCGGAAGAGTGTTGGCCCGGTGGCGGCGCGGAAGATGGTCGAGCGAGGCGTTCGTTCGATTCCTGCCGTGCAACAATCCCAATCAGGGCGATCGCCAGCGGGAGAAAGACGCCGAAGTTAAAAAACCAGAACTGGAAAAATGGCATTTTGAAGTCGCCATTATTTTGGGTCCAACCGAGGTGCCAATCGAGAATCGATCCGGCGTGCATCTTATCGGTGGTAAGCCAAACGAAAATCACGGCTGGGAGAACGGAAGCGGCAACGAGTTTGAAGAGCGGCGATCTGGAAGGGGGCCTGGTCAAAAACAGAACCAGAAGGACAATGCTCAAGGCGATAAAGGTGTGAATATGAAACAGGGGCGTGGTCGCGTAGAAAATGTATTCCGCCCATACAGGCAGCAGCTGTTTCTCCTGGTCCGAATCGGATCCGTACTTGATTCGCCATTGCCGAAGAAGAAGAAGACCGGCGGGAATGGCGTAAAGAAGCCCGCGCTGAGTAACAAACATCGTTAGCGGGATGCTTTTCCACGAGACATGCGACGTTCCTTGATAGTCGAGAAACTGATGTGTCTGGAGGAATGCGTAGCCGGCAATCCCGCCGTTGAAGAGGAATCCGGCAACGGTGAAGGTGCCGCCACAGCGATACAAAGCGTAAAAGGTGGCAAGCGACGCCAGAAGTCCGGTGGCTGCAAGTTGAGGTCGAAGATCAAATCCAAGATTCGTTAGAATGCCATTGAATAAATCAATGCCAACGGGATAACGGAGCTTGCTATAAACGTAGATAGGGCTGTCCGGCCAGAGCGAAACGCCATTGGCGAAAGTCTTGATATAGGTAAGATGCAGTCCGAGGTCGCCGAGATTGAAAGGGGATTGAATGTCAATATTTTCCCCTTCGAAGTAAACGAGCCAGCAAAAGGAGCGAAACGCGAAAATCGCGAAAACAAATCCAACCAGGCAAAGCCAGATCGGCCGATACTTTGCCAGGGGATCATCACCTTCAGCCGCAACAGGAGATTGTGCTGAAGGTCCGAGCCGGACGGGCGTTGGGGGCATTAGGAAAAAAAGGGCAATTGCGACGGTTGCGCCGACGATGAGCGAAACAAATGAAATACTCCAATTCAGCCCGCCTGCATTCTCGCCAAGCAACAGTGCTGTCACGGCGGAAACTGCGACATAGATGAGACCAGCCGACAACAGGCGCATGGCAAAAGCGTTATTGTTTTCCGGCGCCGATAAAATCTGGTAATCTCCCGGGGAAGAAATCCTGAAAAACGCTGGCCCGCAGATATAATTTCGAAGTGTCCTGGTACGGCCGGACGGTCAATGGATCGGTAAAGTAACTGTCCCGCAGTTTGGCTTCGACCTCAGGAATCTTGCTCTCTTCCACGAGAAGGAAGTCGGCGTCCAAATCCGACGGATTATTGTCGTGCTCGTAGTAGCCGACCCGCGGGAAATCGCCCAAAATCCAGGGCAACGGGTATGGACTTGGGCGCAGGATATGACCGATGAGATGGTAGAATATTGGATCGGTGTGGGCTTTCTTCAACAGCGGCGTAGTTAACTTATAAATATCGTTATAGGTCTGGACGTAAACGTAAGGCTCCGAGTTAAAAAATTCCCGAAGATTGGTTGTGAGCGGCCTTTTCGAGTCCCAATTTGCTTCGATGTAGCTGCTGCAGCGAAAATAATTGAGCGAGATGGCGTAGCCCAACGATACCAGAAGCAGGATAGAGGCAATTATCGATGAAGGGATGAAGCGTGTTCTGGGCACGATGACTATAAAAGCCCCGAAAACGAAGAATAAGGGCCAGATGATGCTGATAACGCACCAGGGCGTTTTATAGGCGATGATACTATAAGCCGCGAATGTGCCAACGCCGAGGATTGCGAGGAAGCGCAGAGAAAGACTTTGGAAAAGGAAGGAAAACGCGCACAGAATCAATCCCGCGCAGACGGGCCACTCATAGCGCGCAATTAAGTTAAGCCAGTAATACCAGGGTTTTTCATGGCCATGGCCACTACTACCCGTTTCAAACCAGGCGTGAAACGTCCGAAACAGATCTTTGAGCCCATTCCAGTGAAAAAATGTGCCGGAGTAGAAGAAAACGATCACCCCAATTCCCGTTAGGCAGACAACAGCGAAATCGACTGAATTCCATTTCTGCGGCGCGGGCGCGGAACCTTCCGCCGGAATGACTAATGCAGATACGTAAGCCATTGCCAGCGCGATTAGGGCGCAACCAAGATGAATAATATAAGTTTCCTTGGTCAGAATCATTCCGGTAATACCAATTCCGGTAAACCAAAGATAAGTCAGTGTTCCTTCTCGCCAGAGACCGAGTAGTCCGAAGATGAACATCATGGAAAAGAGAAGTAGCCATGCCTCGTGGATGGAATAACGGCCATAAAAAATGAAACCGGGCGAGATGGCCATGGCCAGCGCGGCCAGGCGTGCAACCGGTCGCGAGATAAGGCGATCGTATTTCAACGCCAGCCAGACCGACCCGATGCTGGCAAGAACTACGGGGAGCCGGAGGGCATAAAGATTCCGGCCAAACAAGGTTTGAGATAAAAAGAGGATGTAGAAGTGAAGCGGGCCGTGATAGTTGGTCGGGTCATACCGATAGAATCCGTCCTTGACCATTTGATCGACGAACCAGCCGTTGATTCCTTCGTCGAAATGTGGCGGTTTTATTCCGAGGAAAAGGATACGTAAGACCGCGGCCAGGCCGAGAATGCCCCAGAACATCCAGTCGCTTTCCAGCGCATTGAAGATGATTTGAGCGGCATCCGGCGGGCACGAGGAAAAATCCGCTCGCGCCGCTTTGCGACCGCTGCTAGTACGCGAAGCGATGCGCATTTTGGTAACGGGCGGCTGCGGTTTCATTGGCAGCAACTTTATTCGCTACATTCTGAAACATTACAAGCCGGCCTACGTCACTAATGTCGATGTCATGACCTACGCCGGCAACCTCGCCAACCTCGAGGGTGTGGCCGAGGCGCACGGCGATCGCTACGAATTCTTCAAGGCTGACATTGCCAATGCCGACCAGATGGATGAGCTCATGACCGAGCATCAGTTCTACACTGTGATTAATTTCGCAGCTGAATCGCATGTCGATCGCAGCATTAATTCGCCGCTGAACTTTATTCATACTAATGTGATCGGCACCAGTGTCCTGCTCGATTGCGCCCGCCGGCATGGGGTGCAACGCTTTGTTCAAATTTCGACCGACGAAGTTTACGGTTCGTTGAGCGAGACCGGAAAGTTTACCGAACAATCGCCGCTCGATCCGAGCTCCCCTTACTCCTCGAGCAAAGCCGGAGCCGATCTGCTCGCGCTCGCTTCTTACAAGACCTACGGCCAGGAAGTGATTGTCACCCGCTGCTCAAACAACTACGGGCGCTATCAATTTCCCGAGAAACTGATTCCGCTCATGATTATCAAGGCGTTGCGCGACGAAGCCCTGCCGGCTTACGGAGACGGGATGAATGTGCGCGATTGGATTCATGTTGAAGATCATTGCGCCGGGATCGTGGCCGCTTTGTTCGAAGGAAAGCCGGGCACGATCTATAACTTCGGCGGTGGCAAGGAAATGGTGAACCTCGAGGTGGTGAAGCTCATCCTCAAGAAACTTGATAAGCCGGAGACTCTGATCTCGTTCGTGACCGACAGGTTAGGGCACGACCGTCGTTACGCCATCGACTCCTCCTTCAGTGAGCGGGGTCTGAACTGGAAACCGCGCCACAATTTCGAAGAAGGCCTGGCCGAAACGATCCAGTGGTACATCGACAATCAATCGTGGTGGCAGCCGTTGCTCGAGCGCGCGGGAAGATATTAGCAGGCACTGACTTGTGATTTGTAACCCGTGATCGGTGATCAGCTATCAACCATCAGCTATTAGGCTTGAGCGGTCCTTTCCGCTCCCGCCTCAGGGATTGATAAACTTGTTGAGCACGTTGCGCGTGATTTGCTCGACCGCCGGATTGCCGGCAGCTCACCAATCCTGGGTGAAACCAAGGATATCCACACTGAATGCGAAATGCGGCCCATTATTGGCGCCATCGGGAGTCGTGAGTCCAGTGAAGTAGTCGTCCAGCCCCCAGGGCCACTGATTGGTAGCGGCATTGAAGACCCAAGCCCCACTGCTGGCCTGATAGATTGTCATGGTCCAATCGGTTCGCCCGCCAAAAGCTAATGTTGCTGGCCAGGGATTGCTGCAGAATCCGTCCGGAGGGACAATATTCAGAGGAGGAATGAGACTTTTCTCGCATGTCAGATCCGGCGTGGCGCCGCTGACGAACGAATCGTACCAACCGTTGAAATCCTCATTGAAATTATCCGGGAGTGGGAAACCACCGTTGGCCATTACCAAGCCGTCCTCAAACCGCGGTGCCTGCGTATGCAGTAGAGTTTGCAAGCCGTTCGGTGTGTCGACGTTTGGATCCGTCG
>QHRJ01000360.1 GCA_003220075.1 Verrucomicrobiota bacterium | reverse complement strand
AGTGCTCCGCTACTTTGTCTTGAAGGTTTTTACCTTGCTGGTCACTCCATCGCTCGTGCCATTGGCTTCCATCGAGTCGACCTTATAATAGTAAGTTGTCCCAGGCTGGAGACCTTCTATGCGCACGCGGAAAACCGTATCGGAATGGCCCGGATTCAACCTGATTGGAGATTTCGCTGTCTGGCTAAGGTCCTTGGGATTCGTACCGTAATGCACCACTCCGTAATGCTCGGGGGATCCCCCAGGGTTGTTGGTTGTCCACCTGACAATTGTTAAATAGGAGTCGGCCCGTTCAATTTCTGGCCCTAGGGTGATCTTGACGCTCGCAGCTTTTTTAGTAGTGGGGGCCACCTGCGCGGTCGCTGGCGTTGAATACAATGAGCCAACCACGATCACCATCACCGCCAGCTTCAGAAGCAGTCTGTTCATGGACAAACCCCTAGCCTTCAAGTTCTTATGCGTTCCTTTTCGTTCTCAATTGTCCCTTGCATCCACCGCGGTAGCCTGTTGCCTTACCGAATATGTGGGGTCGGGGTAGGCCGAACGCCGCACACCTCTGGTGCGCAGGGCGGCAGAGGCGGAGTTGGAATCAGAAACTCATTACCTTGGGTCGAAGCCGAACCACCGGACATGCAAGTGCCTGTAAAAGTATCGCGGTTGGGGTAAGGCCTCGTGAAACCATCGCTGAGCGTTTGCAGGAACGCGACAATCTGGTTTTCTTCTTCATCGGTCAATCCGAGATTACCGGTGGTCATATCGAGATTGTTCCGCACCTCGGGCCTGGGCCAGCAGTTTACTTTTTCGATCGTTCCTTCCGGGCAGTGTCCGGAAGTGACGTTGTGTGCAAACCCTGTGTCGCGCGTATTGTAGAAGTGGACGAGTTGCTTCAGGCTCTTGATATAGCCGTTGTGAAAGAACTCCTTCTGGAAGTAAGGCCCGGGCGCCTCGGTAGTGGGACACTGTGGCGGTGCCATAGCCACATTGCGCGCCGAAGAGACTTGGAATTGGCCGCCGAAGCCCAAAGGATTGGGAGTGAAGTCAAAGGGATCCGGCGTGGTCTGATAATAGAAAGCGTCCCTGGGATTCAGGGGCAGACCCTCATTGGCCGAGCCGAAGCAGGTGAACACAGGCGCCCCACCTGGTTGGTTACCGGTATCGGTCTGGTTCGGCGTCAGGGTAGTGGAGCGTGCGTCGAGGTGGCATGAATTGCAGTTCCCTTTGCCATTGAATAGGTTGTAACCGGCCATCTCGGTTGGAGTCATCGTGTAATTGCCCGCCAGGAACGCGTCGAATTTCGACGAGAAAGCGCTGACCTGCACAGACTGTTCGTATGCGTCAATGGACTGCCCCCAGTGATTATAAACCGTGTTTGCGTGGGTGCGGTCGGCC
>QHRJ01000020.1 GCA_003220075.1 Verrucomicrobiota bacterium | reverse complement strand
GTGAAAACGCGCTTGATGCGGTTGATGGTGCAGAAGCGCTCGTGATCGCGACCGAATGGGAGGAGTTTGCCAATGTCGACCTTGCAGTGGTGAAAGAAAAAATGACTACGCCGATTGTTTTCGACGGCCGCAATTTGTTTGATCCATCGACGATGGCAAAAGTCGGATTCCGCTATCATTCGATCGGGCGTACCCCGGTCACGCCTGACTGATTCGTGCCGTTAAGGGGGTGCCCGCAATCCCATTTCCGTGAGTTGCATGCGGCGCGGGCAATGGAATCATAGCGATCTATGCGCGATCCCCGCTTCGATAGACTCGCCGAGACCCTGACCGGTTATTCAACGGAGTTAAAACGCAGCGAAAAGGTGCTGATCGAGGCCTTTGATGCTCCGGACGAAATCACGATCGCGTTGATCCGGGCGGCGCGGAAGCGAGGGGCAATCCCTTTCGTGCAATTGCAGAGGGCGCCGGTTAGCCGCGAGCTCGCCCTTCATGCCACCGAATCGCAGTTGCGTCTCCTGGCACGCCACGAACTGGCCCGAATGAAACAA
>QHRJ01000019.1 GCA_003220075.1 Verrucomicrobiota bacterium | reverse complement strand
CGATGGCCGACCCCAGCCATGGCCCAGCTCGGCAGCATGAGCACCGAAGCCTTCGAAGATTTTTTCTTCGAAGTTTGCACGCTCGATTACCGCAAGCTTCAGCCGGGAATGAACGCGCTTAAAAAATTGATGGAGAGAACCGACCGAGTAGAAATCGCAGGCCCGGGAACGGATTTGCGATTTAGCATTAAAAAAATTCCAGCCGTCATCTGCGGTGGCGACCGGAACATTCCGGACGGCGAAGTTTTTACGGCTCCGGTGCGCGACTCGGTCAACGGCTTTGTCACCTTTAATGCGCCGACAATTTATCAGGGCACAAGTTTTGACCATATCCGGCTGGAATTCGAGAACGGAAAGATTGTTAAGGCGACGAGCAACCAAACCAAAAAATTGAACGATGTTCTCGATGCCGACGCCGGCGGCCGTTACATCGGCGAATTCTCGCTCGGCTTTAATCCGCATATTTTACATCCAATGCGCGATATTTTGTTCGACGAGAAGATTGCGGGCTCGTTTCATTTTACTCCCGGCCAGGCTTATGAGACGGCCGACAATGGGAACCGCAGCCAGGTGCACTGGGACATGGTCAACATTCAGCGCCGGGAATATGGCGGCGGGGAAATCTATTTCGATGGCAAACTCATTCGCAAGAATGGCGAATTCGTTATTCCAGCCTTGCAATCGTTAAACCGGGCAAGGTTGCTCAGGCGAAAATAAGAAACCGCGCGGAATTGCTCCCGCGCGGTTCTCAGGATTTCTATCGGAAACGTTAGGCGCGTTTTGCTACCGGATTCAGTTGCATCATCGCGATCTCACCATTGCTCGCCATCTGCACGTTCGTTATTTCGAACATCGGTGCATTTTCAACGGATGAAGCGCCCGCACCCGGCAATTGCACGGCAACGGTCTTCGATGTCGAATTGAGAATGATGCCGGCGATTTCGAAGGTGGGAGAAAAATCCACGCTCGTAATCTGGAAGGCAGCGGTGAGATGCACCGAGGCGTGCGTCTGATGAGAAGGTGTCAATTGCAACGGGGCTGACTCAAATCCCGATACCAGTTGCAGGCCAGAAATATTAAATGACGGCGTCGCGAGAGTGGCCGGCTTTTGTTGCTGCGATGGAGTCAAGCGCAGCTGGCCGAGGCTACCGGAGGCAGCTTGAATCTTGGCAATCTCGAAATTGACCTGCAGATTCATCGCTGCCTGCTGCTGCTGGGACGATGAAGCCAGGCGCATCGTGACTACTTTCGAAATCGGCCGCAATTGCAGCGCGCCCATCTTGAAAGTGGGCGTTAATTGCATCGAAGCTATTTCGCAAGAGAGGGTGATCTGAACAGCCGTGCCACCAGCGGCTGCTTGCGGTGCGGGTGCGGCGTGTGCGGGCTGCGTTGGAGCTCCCGAAGTTCGAATGACGGGAGCCGTTGGGGTCTGGAGTGTTTCAGGCATGGTTTCGATTGTTGTTGGTTGTGAAACAAAATGTTCTTCGTTACTGGCCGTTGGGATTTCAGGGGCTTCTGGCAAAGCGCCAATACCGGCGATGGCACGGCCGACCCCGGCAATCTCCGCAACAGTTGTAATTTCCGGTTCTTCATGGGCTGCGATCTCGGCCGGTTCCTCAGCGGTCACCACCGTTTGATAAGGAACAGGTTGACCCTGCTCGACCGGCTCTGGCTCAGGCTCCGGTGACCATTCCTGAGTTGAAATTTGTTCCTCGATTTCGGAAGGCGCGACCGCCTCAGCCGTCGTGGGCTCACTCACTCGCATTTCTAAAAGGTTCGCCGGCGCTTCCACCGGTTCCGAGACTTCCCATTCGCGCACTGGTTCGGTTGGTAAAGTGTCTTCAGCGATAACACGGCCAGCGCCAGCAATCTCGGCGACTTCCGATTCTTGCACGGCCTCCGTTTGGACTGGTTCCTCCGCGGTCACTACAGTTTGATAAGGAACAGGCTGGCCTTGCTCGATCGGTTCTGGCTCTGGCTCCGGCGACCATTCTTGAGTTGAAATTTGTTCCTCGATTTCGGAGGACGCGGCTGCCTCGTCCGTCGTCGGCTCGCAGACTTCCGTCTGCAAGTTCGCCTGTGTTTCCAGAGGTTTGGACAACTCCCATTCGCTCGCTGGTTCGCTCGGGAAGGTTTCTTCGGCGACGACGGCCACCAACTCCGGCTCTGCTTGCTCAATCGCAGGCCCGGTGGAGGGCTCAATCACCGACTCAACGGCTGGCTCAATATACGTGGGCGAAGAAAATACTGGCGGCTCTGGCGCGACTTCATTCTCGCCATTGGCTGGCACCTGCTCAATTACCGGTCCGACGGATGGTTCCTCGAAATCAACGTACGCTGGCTCGATGGTGCGGCCATTAACGGTTGCTGTTTCGGAGGGCGGAGCAGGTATTGTCTCCACCACACGTTTCGCCACGGGAATCACGGCACGCCGGAGCGAAGGCTCGGAAGCTTTTAGCTGAACCGAAACTTGAGGTGGTCCACCCACGAAACGTTTTGGTGTTTGCAACGCCGGCGGTTCCTCAACCGCCTCTTCGTCATGCAGCGGCGGCCCTGTGACCATTGCGGGTCGATGACCAATCTGCGTTGTTCGCATCCACCGCTGGATCTCCATGACGCCCAGCCAGATCAACAGACCGAGGAGGCCAACTCCAAAGACCCAAAAGAGCGGTGCCTGATTTTGCGCGAAGGAACTAATTCTTTCGCCGAACGTCGGCACAGGCGTGAACTGCCCGACTTTCGCCGGGGCGAGGAGCGTGGCCGGCGTCGCACTCGTTGCTGTGGTTTCGACAGGCGCCGCAGATGCAGTCGGCTCAATCACGGGCTGCTGAGCAGGGGTTCCGGCAGCGAGTTCGGGCGCGGCCGTAGGCGCAGCAATTGTTGCCGCCGGTGCCGGCGTTGGGGTCGAAGCTTCAGGTGTTGAAGCGACGACAGGGGCGGTCACTACGGAGACGTCGGGTGTTGCTGCAATCGCGGGAACAGGAACCGGGGAAGCGGTCGCCAAAGCAAGTACGGGAGCTGGTGTTCCGCTGGCTGATGGCGACTCGACCGAAATGCCAGTCGCCGCTGGCGCAGCTGGAAGATCTTCGGGGCGCGCCGGACTTCCAGTTGCTTGCGCATTCGAGACGATGACTTCAGCCGGAGTTGGATTCACAACCGCTTCGCTGGCTTTCGGTCCTGCCGGCGTCTGCGCCAGCGCCAATTGCACTCCCTCGTCCGCTTTCACCTCCACGCCAGGGATCGGGCTGGGTTCGATCGCCGGGACGGACGATTCGGGTTGAGTGGTCGCGACCGCTGCGGCACCAACCGAAGCAGTAGGGGTCGGCGAAGAAACGGCCATGGCACTCTTCAACCAACCAAGATCGTAAAACCCGCCCGCATACAATGTGTTCGAGGCGGACGGATAAATTTTTCGTGCCGATGTGATCCAGTCGTTCGCCTTGTCGACGTTATCGTGTTTGAACTCCCAGGCCGCCTCGGCGTAATAGAGCGCCGGGGTATCGCCGCTAAACTGGAACTGCTCCATCAGTTTCTGCGCTCGGCTATCCTTCCCTTCCAGCAGGTAAGTGAGGAATACCTTGAAGTTGATCAGCTGCGCTGCCTGGTTCTTGTCTCCGCCCGGCGTCTGCTTCAACAACGCCTGAAATCGATCGCGGGCCTTGGCGTAATCCTTATTTCGGAATGGAACGTCGGCCAGATTGAATTGGGCTTCGCGAAATTTCGGATCGACCTTGAGCGCCTCTTTAAAGAACCCTTCGGCGTCATCGTACTTTTGCTGTTCCAGCAATATCGCGCCCCGCAGATTAAGGATTTGCGGCTGGTTTGGTTCGGCCGTGTCGGCCTGTTCCGCTAACCTCGCTGCGGAATCGAAATCACGCTGCTCATAGGCTTGTAGCGCCTGTTCGAATTGCGTTTTCGCCACTGCCTTCGTCTTGCTCGCTCGCTCTTCGGGCGAGAGCAGCTGCACCGCCGGCCGCTGCTGCCCCGGCTGCTTTTGCAGCCAGCCGATTTCATAAAGCGACTCAGCAAAGAGCTTGTTTAATTGGGGAGAGAAATTCTTTTCTGCTGCCGACATCCAGTTCTTGGCATCGGGAATATTCTGGCCTTGAAGCGAAATGGCAGCGTTCGCGTAATGCACCGCCGGCGTATCGGGCGACAACTCAAATTTCGCCAGAATCGAATCGACCATCGTGTCGTTCTCTTCCAGCAAATAGGTGAGCAAAACCTTGTACTGAATCAGCTGGGTTGCTTCTCCCTGTAGCTCAGAGGCATTGCTCGTGAGCAATTCCTGGAAACGCTTCCGCGCTTCCGTCCAGTCCTTTTTCAAAAACGGAATCTCAGCCAGATTGAAACGGGCATTCCAAAATTTCGGATCAAGCCCCCTCGCTTCCGATAAGGCGGCTTCGGCCTTATCGTAAAGTCCCTGGCGCATGTAGACAACGCCGCGCAAATTTTGCGACGCCGCCAGATCGGGTTTACGCGCGTCAATCGCATCCAGTTCCTTCAGCGCCTGCACATAATTGGCAGCGTCAAACGCGCGATACGCTTTGTCGTACATCGCTTCGAGCTCCGAATTCGATGGCGCGACATCGTTGGCGGCAATGGTCCCAAAAACCAGCAATGGAATCGCAGCAAATTTTAGAATCTTCATGCTGGGTCAGAATAGAACTATCGCTGGGTGACGCTGACAAGTTATTTCTGCGGTTTGGGAAACAAATTTTCGAGTCGAGAGCCCGCGCTGGTTATTATTTTGGAATGAAGAAGACCGTTCCAACGCAACGTTTCGAAAGCGCCAGAGGGCTAGCGCACTCCAAAAGCTGGGGCTCACATCGCAGGCATTCCGAAATTCGCGAAGCTCTTGGAGAGCGACAGTCTTCTGTCGCTTTTCCACCGGCACCGCCGCTAGGTTCAAATATTCGCCAGAGTCCCGCGACTTGAATTCATGCAGCCCGCCAAGCGCAACCCTTCCAGAGTGAGATTCTCGTGCACCGTCTCCACCTCCGGCAGCTTGCGCGCAATCAATTTCGCGTAGCCGCCTGTCGCCACTATTCGCACCCGACCCTTCCACGATTTCTCCGCCATGATCCGTTGCAAGATTTCGCGGACAAGTCCGCGATAACCAAAGATCGCGCCGGCCAGCATTGCCTGATTAGTCGATTTGCCAATCGCACTTCGTGGTTCCCGGAGGGAAATCCGTGGCAACAATGCGGTCCGATCGTAGAGAAAATTCGTCATCGCTTCCAGTCCCGGCGCAATAACACCGCCGATGTAGGCGTTGTCCGCCGCCACGATATCGAATGTCACCGCGGTCCCGAAATCGATCACGATTGCGGGTGTTCCATAAAGCTTCGCCACCGCCACCGCATTGGCCAATCGATCGGCGCCGATCGATTTCGGATTCGGGTAATCGATGCGGACGTTTAATCGACTCTGCGATGTCAGCCAAATTACCTTGCGATTGCCAGCGGCACGTTTGATCTGGCGGTTCTTTTTAGGCACGACCGATGAGACAACCACGGTAGCGGAATTGCGTTCGTGTAAAATTCTTGCGATCCGTTCCGCCGTTAAGATGGGCGTGGCAATCTTTGAGGCGCGTCCAATTCGAGAGCGCGAGGCAAAAGCCAGTTTGGTGAATGAATTGCTGACATCAATGAGCAAAAACTCGGCGGCCCGCTTTTTCACCCCCTTGCGACCGTGAAATGCCGCGCGTAGCCTCGCGCTGTGCTTGTTCATCGTCCCCGCCGTTTACGCCGCACCGCCGCGATTCGCAATCTCATTCGCGAAACAAACCTTAGCCGGCACGATTTCGTCCTGCCACTTTTCATCAGTGAGAAAATCGAGAGCGCGAAAGCGATCCCGAGTATGCCCGGCGTCCACCAATACAGCGGCAAGGAAATCGCCGCCATCGCGCAGCGCGCCCACGAAGCCGGAGTGCAAGCGGTGCTGCTTTTTGGAATTCCAAAGTCGAAGGATGAAGAGGCCACTGGCGCGTATGCCGAGAAGGGCGTGGTCCAGAATGCGGTCCGCCAAATCAAAGAGCGCGCACCGGATTTGACGGTAATTACCGATGTTTGTTTGTGCGAATATACCAGCCACGGTCATTGCGGCGTGACTCGCCTCGATGGCGAGCATTTTCATGTCTTGAATGACGAAAGCGTGCAGTTGATCGCAAAGACCGCGGTCTCACACGCCGTGGCCGGCGCCGATATGGTAGCGCCAAGCGACATGATGGATGGCCGGATCGGCGCAGTCCGGGCAGCGCTCGACCAGGCCGGTTTCGATCAGACCGGGATCATGAGTTATGCGGCAAAGTTCGCATCCGTTTTTTACGGACCGTTCCGCGATGCCGCGGAAAGTCCCCCGCAGTTTGGTGATCGGCGTTCCTATCAAATGGATCCGGCCAATGCCGGCGAAGCGCTGCGTGAAGTGGAACTCGACCTTGCCGAAGGCGCCGACATTGTGTTGGTCAAACCAGCTTTGCCCTACCTCGATATTTTGTGGCGGGTCCGTGAGCGCTTTGGCCGGCCAACCGCCGTTTATCATGTCAGCGGAGAATTTGCGATGGTGAAAGTGGCGGCGGAAAAGGGCCTGATTGACGAACACGCAGCCGTGCTCGAAATCATGACTTCGCTGAAGCGCGCCGGCGCAGATTTCATCGTTAGCTATTGGGCGTTGGATCTGATGGAATGGCTGAAGAGCTAAAGTCGCGACGCGGTGAAACCGCAGCGCATGCCGGTTTGAAACGTGCAGCTCTGATCTGGGCGCAAGCGCGCGGTTATTCCGCCTGCGCCTTCGAAGTGCAATTGCCGCGTTGTCGATTTCGCGCAGATCTGGCGGCCTACCGGCCTAATAAAAAAGAGATTGGGACAGCCGCAATCTTTGAATGCAAACAGGCTTTCCCCGACTTGCGCCGGGATAATGGATGCAGCGCCGTGACAGCAAAGCGACTGGAAAAGGTTTTTCAACGCCGCCAGGTCCTGGAAAAAAATTTGCGCATTCATTACCCCGCCTTGCGCATCCCCGATTCGCTTTTCGCCGACTTCGATTCACATAACTTTGCTGCCATTGAGCATTGCGGCTACGCGCGCGTCCTCCGGGAGTTGAGCGCGTTGCAAAATCGTCTTTACGATTGCACCAAATTCGAGCGGCTGATTCGGTATCGCTGCGCCAATCTTTTTTTCCTGGTTGTTCCAAACGGATTGTTCCGCGAACCGGAGATTCCATTTGGTTGGGGCGCGCTAATCGAGTCTGAGGGTGAGCTGGTTCTGGTGCGCAAGCCGCTCTGGCACGACGTCACCTCAGCCAACCGCCTTAAGTTACTGGAGCGGATCACCGCCGCCGCCACCCGTATTCTGAATAAACAATTAGAGATCACATTCGACGACGTGTGCGCGGCCCGAAGTCGATCTTATCCGTAGGAACGGCGCGACGACGCATAGCGTCAGTCATCCCGAATCGCGCAGACGATGAGGAATCTCACATTATGGCAATTGATCACACAAACGTCGCTTGCATGACGCTTTTAATTTGGGTGAGGCCCTTCGCTTCGCTCGGGATGACGATCAGTGCAATGGAGGGCGGAGCTCCGGCCACGCCTGGGCTCGCAAGAGATCGCCTCTTTATGCACCGAGTTAACATTTGAGTGTCGCAGGTGCAACGCGCAAATGTTAATCGTGAAGTGTTATTCTTTCGACTTGGAGACGAGTAAATTGTGCCCGGTCATTTCTTTTGGCTGGGGGAGGCCGAGCAGGAACAAAAGCGTCGGCGCGACATCGGCCAGGATCCCGTCGCGGCAGGAAAAATCTGCTGCGTCTTTCGCAACGTAAATGACATGGACAAGATTGGTGGTGTGGGCGGTGTTGGGCGAGCCGTCGGGATTTCTCATCAATTCACAATTGCCGTGATCTGCCGTAATCAGACATTTCCCGTCGAGAGCGAGCAGCTCCGGAACAATCCGGGCAACGCAGGCATCTACTGTTTCAACAGCCCTTATCCCGGCCTCGACCACTCCGGTGTGCCCGACCATATCCGGATTAGCGAAGTTTAAAATGATGAGATCGTAGTTCGCCATTCGCGCGCAAACTTCGTCGGTAACTGGCACCGCGCTCATTTCCGGTTGCAAATCGTAGGTCGGGACTTTGGGCGAGGGCACTATTCTGCGCTCTTCGCCCGGGAACGCGCGCTCAACTCCTCCATTAAAAAAATAGGTGACATGCGGATACTTTTCTGTCTCCGCGATGCGTAACTGCGTCTTGCCCGCAACACTGGCGACTTCGCCGAGAATGTGCACCAAATTTTCCGGCGCAAAAATATAGGGCGACGGATAGGTCACGTCGTACTGCGTCAACGTTACGAAATGGACGCGGGGCCAAACCCCGCGATCGAAACCATCAAAGTTTTCGAAGAGAAAGGCCTGCGAAAGTTGACGGGCACGATCAGCGCGGAAATTGAAAAACAAGACGACATCGTCATCGCGCACGCGCTGTTCGCCGGCATGCGAGAAAATCAGCGGGGGCATGAATTCGTCGGTCTTGCCTTCCTTGTACTTTGCCGCAACCCCTTCGGCCGGTGATGTCTTTACCTGCTCGCCTTGCCCGTGGACGATCGCGTCCCACGCTTTTTTGGCGCGATCCCAGCGGCGATCGCGATCCATCGCGAAATAACGACCAACGACGGTTACAATTTGCGCGCCGCTTTTAGATAAGGCCTTTTCGCATTCGCGCAAAATCTCTGCCCCACCGGTAGGCGACGCATCTCTCCCATCGGTGAAGGCGTGCACAAAAATTTCCTTCACTCCTGACTCATGCGCTGCCTGCGCCAGTGCGAGGAGATGGAGATAATGACTGTGCACGCCTCCGTCAGAAACCAGACCGAGCAAATGCAAACGATGATTGCGCGCTTTTTGGAAGCTGTCCTGGAGCACGGCATTGTGTGTCAGTTCGCCGGCGGCGAGCGCTTTGTTAATTCGCGTCAAATCCTGATAAACGATCCGGCCCGCGCCAAGATTCAGATGCCCAACTTCGGAGTTTCCCATCTGCCCTTTAGGCAACCCGACATCTTCGCTGCTCGCGCTTAATTTCCCCATCGGATACTTAGCGTAGAGCTGATCGTGAAAGGGCGTACGCGCCAGCAAAGTGGCATCGCCATTTTCCCTCGCCCGATCGCGGCCGCCGGGATTGATTCCCCAACCGTCACGAATGATCAGCATTACTGGCCCGCTCATCGCGCGCAATCTGCCGGCGGTGCAAGGTCAGACAAGCGATTTCCCGTGGCCGCGGGATTGACAATGCGCTATGGGCTCATTCACATCGCGCCATGAAGTGGAGGAACCAGATACTCGCTCTCATCTGCCTTCTCGCCTTTGCCGCCCTCGGTGTTCTCTATTTCAAAAATTGGGTCGTGCAAAAACCGTTCGGAATTATTTTGTTTATTGGCGAAGGATTGACCGCGCAACGAACAGCCGCGACGCGGGTCTATATCGGGGGCGCAGACAATCCGTTGGCGATGGACGGATTGGAGTTTTCCGCGCGATTGCGCAATCACTCGGCGGATTTCGCAGTACCGGACTCAGGCGCAGCCGCCTCTACTCTGGCAACGGGAACAAAAGTAAAAAACGGAACGATTTCCGTTGGCGAATCGGGCGGTGTGCTGAAAACGATCCTCGAGATCGCCCACGAGGAAGGTCGCGCTACTGGAATTGTGACTGACGGGGCGCTGACCAACCCGACCGCGGCAGCGTTCTATGCCCACGCCAGCAACGCGAAGCAGCCCCAGGAATTTGCCAGCGCGCTGATCAACCGGGGCGCGGTCGACATTGCGCTCGGTGGCGGGGCGGCAGAGTTTAACAAAGAAAAGCTGGATCAAACACGGATTCGCATCGTTCACAATTTGCCCGAGCTCGAACAAATCACGGGATGGCAACAACCACGCCTCTTCGGACTCTTTGCAGCCAATGATCTGCCGTTTACCGACGAAGTCGCAGCACGAACCGAACAACCGTCCCTGGCGGATATGGTGCGACGGGCAATCGAGCTTCTTCAGGTTAACCGTCACGGATATGTTTTGATTGTGGATGCTCATTTGATGGCTTCGGCGGCCTGGCAAAATTTGGGCGAACGGACGTTGCGCGAAACGGCCGAGCTCGACCGCGCTGTTCAGGTGGGACGGGAGTATGCGGGTAGAAATGCCGCAATCATCGTGTGTGGTGATGCGGCAATTGGCGGAATGAGCATTAACGGGTACCCGTTTCGATACGACAGCGGCGTTGCCATACTTGGTTTAAACTCAGCTGGACAACCATGGGTGAGCTGGGCGACCGGACCGAATGGTGGGAAGAGTGGCGGAAACATGGAGTCGCCCAGCGCTCGCGACCTTTCTGCGCTTGAACCCGCGGTCATTCAATCTCCATCTGCGCTCAATTCAATCGAAGATCCGATTGCCAACGCCACCGGCCTGCGAATGGAAAAACTTCATGGCACGATCGATAATACCGATGTGTTCGCGATCATTCGCGATGCGCTTTAATTAGATGCCGGTAACCAGGCGGAAGGGAGGTTCCCCACTTTGACGGGGGGGCGGAGTTCTGCGAAGCCGCAGCCGGGCTCGCAGGGCTCGCCTCTCCACGTCAGTCTGTCATCCAAAGCTCGTTAGGGGCTTGTCGGCACAACCTTTGGGATGAAGACAAAGGGCGGAGGCCGAGGCAATTCAGGCGCCGGACCTTCGGCAGGAGCTTGCTCTTCCGCGGGGCCTTCGCCGGGAATTTCCTTGCTGAAATCTTTGGTATCCTTCGAATCGCGGACGGTCTTGTCGTCCGACCTATTACCACCAGTATTTGCCGCCAGCAGCCTCGCGTTGCTGGCCGGACCAAAGACAGCAATTTCGGCAACAGAGAAATTTTCCTTCTGCGTGGAGGGCGTCCATACCAACATGACATAGCGACCGGTGGTTTCCTCGAAATTGACCGCAACACGACCACTTCCATCATCACTGGAAGCGCCGACTGTCTTAAATGCGGCGAGCCTCTGGGAATCGATCCGCAAGGCCGACGCAGGATTTCCAGTGTTATCGGCCGGTAAGGCATCAAGCACGTAAAATGTCACAACCGCCGACCCAGAAGTCGAGAAAGTTGAAACACGGTTAACCGGCACGGAACGGCCCAGATCAATTATCGCGGCCGGCGCTGCATCATTGGCGGCAAAGGCGTAGGCGGTGCCAGGCTGACCGTCGATCATGTTGTGGGCAAGCTTAAGATCATCTCCTGAGCTAACAAAAATTGTGCGCGCTTTCGCGTGCAGATCAGCAAGATTGTAATTAGCCTTCGCCACGGCCTCAGCGGAAGTGCCGGCTGCAATCTTTCGCGTACGCGGCATGGTAAAATCGGAAACAGCCGCTGCCGAATAAACTCCAAGGTTACCGATACGGCCGGGGTTACTTACATTAAAGGTCAGCCGAACATACTTTGCTTCAGCCGGGCCGAGCTTGGCGGAGATCAAGCCGCTGGAAAGTTCTATTTGCCTGGCTTCGTCGTGCCATTGTGGGCTCTTAGCTGAGAGTTTTGCGCTAGACGTGGCGACAGTAACCGTCCCCTTCGCCTCGCTATTAAGGAATGCAACGCTGTCGATATTCTCGATTTTGGCGAGCGAGACCAGAAGTCTAGTTGTGCCAGTTCTGAGCGCGTAAACCGATGCCGGATCACCCGAAAGAAATGGAACCGAAGAGGAGGCATCGCCCGGCATGTCGCTCTCGATTTGAGCACCAAGATCGAGCCGGGCAAGATTTTGCGGGTAGTTAGGAGCTTGCGCCACCGTCAGGGGCGGAACTTTTTGCAACACTAAGTCGGCGCCGCTTGCTGAGATCCCAATTCCCAAGCCAAGCAACACGGCTAGAGCGCGTAAGAAATTGTGCCGCTTCGCCGTCATACGCCGCATTCAATAGCAACGTTATCCAATGCTATTCCGATATGACAAGAGAAAACCGAGCTTGCCACTCCCCCAGACGAAGGAGCCGCGATCTCCGATCGCGGTACAGAGGATATTGTGAGAGCAGATCGGTTACGCGGAAATCTAGCAGCGTTGCGAACGCGATTATAAACGCGCGTACAACGAAGTTGGTGCTGCTGCTCGATACCTTCGACTTCCAATGTAAACGTAATAGGGCACGTATGAGTTATCTGCGATTTCGTTCGCTCTTTGGGCAGCCCACTTGATTGTTGGGTCGAGAACGTAGGTTGCAGATGCGGTTGTCCATTCAACCCAGGCGTGGGTGGAACGGCTGGTTGGGGCGCGTCTCCCTATAACGAGGCGCAAGTCGCGCGCACCATTCTCTCGCATTCGTTGATAAAGTGCGACGGCCTTCCCCTTGCAATCTCCGGTTGGCCCGTGCGCCAGTTCACTTGGCGTCTTCCATTCCATGGAAAAGCGATAGGGAATTGCGCGCAGCTCGCCGATCCAGTGGTTAATGAGAAGCAGCGATAACTCTGTCTGCCGCGGCGGTACGGGCGTGTTCAGAACCGGCTGAATTCGCGCCATCTGGCGATCGTATGGGGTAGATTTGGCGGAGAAGAGGATTGAGCTGGCAAAGCAATTGGCAATGGAAAGAGCGAAAAAGGCAGCAGCCAGAAGGAGAAGACGCCTGGGGGCAAACGGGACAATACTTACTAAAACCATGGTACTTATGGTTCATATCAGCACCGTCCATGCCATTGTATTTATGGCCAGCGCGGGCCCTCGCCCGGGACCGCTACTGCTTAATATTTTCGCGGTACGGCAGACCAGCTTGGTATTCAGCAATCTCTTGTTGCAACGCATTGGCAAGCGGGCTCTGCCGGTCTGTCAGCGATAGCGCCAGTTGGCACACCTCAATCGCGCGGCTGAATTGCCCTGCATTTGCGTGGGCCGCTGCCAGCGTCCGAAGAATGACCGGGTTGCTACGACCCGAAAACTCATTTGCTTCTTGGGCAAGCTCGAGCGCCTTTGGCCCATCGCGGAACGCCGGATCTGAATAGGTTGCGAATATCCAAGCCAGGTTGTTCAAAGCGGGAACAGATCGCGGCGCTATCTCCAATGTTTTTTCGTATTGTTCAATGGCATTGCCGATTTCACCCTTTTGAAGAAGGGCAGCGGCGAGGTTAGTGTGAGCGTCTGCGTGCTCGGGCTGTATGGATAACGCAGCCTGGCAATGAAAGATTGCTTCGTCGATTTCACCCTTCTTTAGAAAGGCGCTGCTAAGATTGTAGTGCGCGGTAACGTAATACGGCCGTATTGCCAACGCTTTTTGGTAATGAACAATCGATTCGTCGATTAATCCTTTTTGGAAAAGAGCATTGCCGAGAGCAACCTGGGCGTCCGGGTCATTGGGTTGGATCGCTACCGCTCTCTGGCAATGGAGGAGTGCGGCGTCGATTTCCCCTTTTTGGAGAAGAACGTTGCCAAGATTATAATCAGCATCGGCAAAATCCGGGCTCATTTCCAGAGTTTTCCGGTAATGAGCAATCGCTTCGTCAATCTCGTTCTTCTGTGCCAGGACGATGCCCAAATTGTTATGAGCCATCCAGCAATCAGGGTTTCTGCCAATAGTGGTTCGCCAGAGCGCTTCGATGTCAACGTACATCGTGCTTTGGCGCCAGGTAAGCATAGTAAGCACCGCAAGAAGACAAATTCCTGCGCCGAAGATGAAATGACGACTCCCTTTGAACGTGGCCGCCAGAGTTGCGATACCGGCGGAAGCCAGCGCGATTGGACCGATACTAGCCAGGTATTGGTAATGGTCCGCTACAAAGGTGTAGCGAAATGTGTAGAGCATGATGAAGCCGATTACCGGGCTGAGTGTCGCTACAAAAAATAACGCGGCGACCTCAAGGCTCCGTCCCACATACTTTCTTGCGAGGGCTATGGCAGCGCATGCTCCGCCTCCAGCCGCCAACCATGCATAATCCAACAGCTGCGTCGGTGAGGCCATCCAGCGCGGATAAATGAATGTCAGATTCGATGGCCAGAATAGTTTGCCGAGGTAAAACCAAACGGCGCGACTGGCGATGAGGATCCGTTCAATTGGACCAAGGGCAAAGAGCGGGCCGCGCGTACCCTGATGGTATCGCTCCCACCACACCGTCAACAAACCCATGGCAATGCCGAGGATGAGGAAAGGAACGATTTGTACTAGCCGTTCCTTGTTGATTGCTCTTTTCTGCAACCACAGAATTAAGAGCAATGCCGCAGGTAGCGTGCATGCCGTTGTCTTACTCAAAAGCGCCAGCGCATAAAGGACCAGGGCCAACAAGTAAAGACGCCAGCGCCGCGTCGTTTGTTGCTCGAGAAATTCGACCCAGGTCAGAAGCGTGAGCAAAAAGAAAAATCCCATCAACACATTCTTGCGTTCGGTGATCCATGCGACGGATTCGACTTGGACGGGATGAAGTGCGAAAATCGCGCCAGCCAGCCACGCGCCGGGCACCCTCAAGCGCGCCAGCAACCGCCAGACCAGCAGCGCGTTCGCAACATGAAGAAGAACGTTGACTACGTGATAGCCGGTTGGATTAAGACCCCACAATGCCCGTTCAATCCGGAATGTCGTGTAAACCAGGGGAAAATATTGTGAAGGCGACTCGAACGAAAACCAAATCCGCCGCAAGCCATCCGGCGCGGTCAGTAGCTCGTTATTGGTGACGTAGGCATCATCGTCCCAAAGAAAGCCACCATGCCACGCCGGCCGGTAAGCCAAAATCGTAACAACCACGAGGAGGAGAAGGTAAAGGTAAACTCGCCACCGTGAAACAAATGGCCGTTGCGCAATTCCGTACCGCATTGGGTGTTAGAGAATAGCGATATCCATAAAACACGATCGTTCACATTTTCGGAGGCGAAGATAGTTCTACCCTGAAACGCGTTACAAACCAACGACGCCGAATTTACTCGACAGACAGCCAGGAGTACGAGTCCCTTTCGCTGTGGCGCGCGAGCTGATTTCCATAATTCTTCCTGTCTATAACGAGGCAGAGAATTTAACTGTGCTGCTCCCTGCTCTCGGTCAAACTCTCGACATGCTGCGGTTATGAATTGAGTTCAACGATTCCGGCGAGACCGCGATCGGAATAAATCTTGTAGTCTCTTACGATTTCGATTTTTGGCGGCACCACGCCAAACTTGAGCATCTGTTCGTAGCAAACCATGCTTAAGCGGCCTCTGAAGGTCGATTCACCGACCGAAAGCAGAAACTTATTCGGAAAATAAGATTTATGCTCAAAATTTGCCGAGAGCAGGAAGTGATGAAACTCGCGGATGTCGTACTTTAAGGGCAGGGCTGGAGCGAGGAAAAATCGTTTCAGAAATGCCGGGGTGGTGAATTGCGGCATGTAAAATCCATTCTTTGGATGCCCGAGCTGTCGAAAGAAAGGCTGATCGGCCAGGCGAAACGCGGGTTCTCTGGCCACCCCTTCTTCGCGCTGCCGCCACGTCTTATCGTTTTCCGCTCGCTGAGCATCGGGACGAAGAGAAAGCTGCCGCCGCCAGTTTCGCGTTAGCCATCGCGGGAGCGAAATTGGTCGTCGATTTGCCATTCCTTGTCTCGTATCCAATTTTCCCATGATTCCCTCCACCGTGAGGTCAGTCAGCTTGATCGAATCAATGTCGCTGCCTGCGTGAGGAGCAAAGTCTCGAACTGCGCGAAGAACCGTCGGCTCGAAGATCTCGATCGGATAGCGATCGTCGATGCACCAGAATACAAACTCGTGTTCGGGCAGATCGCACAACAGACTTTCCACTGTGCTGCGGATATCGGGCGACGTTGATATGAACTCAACGTTTTGGGCGCGGAAAATTGAGCTTGGATCGCGATCGATGAATGGAATTCGAAATTGAAAACGGCAATCAGGCCACAATCGGTTATACGTCTCGACCAGTAGGTTTGCGATCTCCAAATGGGGATCGAATGAGAGAACAACGCCCTTCACTAACGCGTAAGTTCCTAGCTAGATCTGATAACCCAAACGGCGCAACGTTTGCTCGTTTTGCCGTAGAAACTGTTGATACAACTGCGGACCAAAGTGATCTCGCCATTGATTGCTCGTGCCGGTTCGAAAGAAGGTGAACTTCTTGCCAAGTGTTTCGCCTCCTGCTTCTTTCTCCACCTTCTGCAAATATTCGAAGGAGCTTTTCGTTGCTGCGTCAGCAATGGCTCGAGAGTCACATGCCAGACCAAGAAACGTGGAAATGCTGGTGAGAGCAGAGAGCGTACTTATTAGCATTTCTTCGTAGCGAAGGATCAAAATGCGGTCTGGATATTTGGAGGCAAACTCCCAAGCGCGTGCGATGTGGTCTTTCCAAGATGTGAACTGTTCAACGAAAGGCGAGAAAATGAAGTCTTCGAATGTTCCAGAGAACACGTTCTTTCCGGTAACGTAGTAGTAGTAGGAAACCAGGGCGTCGCGCCCGTCGCGATAAATGTAGATGAGCTTTGGGTATAGCTCATAGCAAGGGTTATGAGATTTGATGTATCGGCGGCCTTCACGCGCATCTAGAACGTCGGCGGACTTGTAAACGCTGGGAACATAGTTCTCGATGTTGCGGAAAGTGATCTTCTCATCGGGAGCTAACAAGTTTGCCATGAGAAAACGGACCCACGTATTGCCCGATCTCGGATAGGAGACAATAAACACATCGTCAGGACGAATGCGGATCGCAGGCAGAGGTCTCTTCTGCAAACGCTCCGGCGGACAAACTTTGGCGGGCGGCATCGTTTGAGTTGCTACTCCTTAAGGGCGATCGTCTTTTCTATTTCCCGAAGTTATAGCCGAACCGTTCGATGTCGATTCTAAACCTATTCGCGATCACTTCACGCGTTCGTGCGTCATAATATTCGGTGTAATGTCGCTCCCGAGGATTGGCTCGCCAGTGGGGCAACGCTGCATTGATCCCGAGTTTCTTCGCCAGAAAAGCCCAATCCTCGTCGAGTCGCTCAAACTTACCGATGAAATCGGCGAGCACATTTCCGTTATGATCGACAAACCAATCGAGCTGGTAGCGATGTGGTGCCGAATGGATGCACGTGGCGCTGCTATATTGGATCCAATCGACAAACTGCTCGAAGGTCATTTTGTCTCTGAGTTGCCCCATTTCCTTGCGCTCATAAAGCGAAACAATGCGGTCCCAGGGGTTGCGAACGAAACCGAACTTGAAGTAGGTCTCGAATTGCTTACGCCCGGCGTTGTTTCTGTGCTGCTTTGGCAGCGTAAGATAAAGAACTTCCAGCATCCGGTTCGTTCGCCCGCCCACATGCGTCCAATAATTCTCCATATGATTTTTAATCTGCCAAAGATCCAAGTGAGGCTTCCATGGTTTCCCCAAAATTGCCCGGACGCTGGTCGAGCCAGTCTTGGGCACCTCAACGAAAATGCATTTGTATTTGTGGGAGATCACAGTCAGCCGCGTCTCATTGGATATTGAAAAATTCCACAAGCATTAGAAAGTCAAGTTCTGCGCGAGTCGGTAGCGCCGCGTAAAAACGTTCTGTTGAAAAGGCGAGAGACAAAGGTTCTCGTCTTCGCCGGAAAACTGTCAGTAAAGGTCGATCCCTGAGCAGGCCTTCGAACCAGCCGGTCAACGGTGCAGCAGTTGGCCCGCTCTCAGTGCGCAAAGGCAAATACCACCGAGAACTGAGTTGGAGACGGTGGGCGGCTCGGGAATCGCTCCGACTCCGGCATCCCGGACAGCGCTCAGCTGCGTGAGTTTCATGGCCACGCCTGCCCGGTTTTCGGTGCCTGCGCAACCCGACTAGTCTCGGAGTGATTATGCTCGTTGCCGGCGTGCTTACGGTCGACCCACGCCCCGTGGCGAAGAAAATGTCCAAACCAACGCTCGTTGTTTCCTCGGTGGAATTCGGAGAACTCGCCGCTCAAAGAGAAATGCTCAGCCGAGCCCAAACGTATGCTTGGAGGTCGTGGCCGACGCTGGCCACGCGGTATTTATCGATCAGCCGGAGCAGTTCAATCGTTTGCTAGACGACTTCGTGCACAAAGTTGAGCAGCAGCTCTCGCATCAGCCCTAGCGAAGGCGAGCAGTTCAGGTCTTATGACCGAAAAGGCACCGTTTCCCCTAAAGCTCCGATGTTTTGCCTGAGGCTAAGTCTGGTTTCCTTTTCGGCGGTCCTGGCTTCGACTTCCTATGCGGCTGTTGAAATCGAACTTCCACCGCGCGCTAAGCTCGATGCTATTTCTGCTGCGGATATGCTTCGCCACGTCCAAGTCCTTGCATCTGACGATTTCGAGGGCCGACTTCCAAGCACGAGAGGTGAAAGTCTATCGGTCAACTACACTACACAACAATTCAAAAGAATTGGCCTGAAGCCTGGAAATCTCGACGGTACATTCACCCAAAAAGTGCCGTTAACGGGAATCATCACACATCCTCGTCTGAGACGATCATTCACATTTTCGGAGGCGAAGATAGTTCTATCCTGAAACGCGTTATAAACCAATGACACGGAATTTGCTCGACAGACAGCCAGGAGTACGAGTCCCTTTCATCGTGGCGCGCGAGCTGATTTCCATAATTTTGCCCGTCTATAACGAGGCAGAGAGTTTAACCGTGCTGCTCCCTGCCCTCAGTCAAACTCTCGACGCGCTCGGCCTGAATTATGAGATCGTTGTCGTGGACGACGGAAGCACCGATGAGACCGCGAGTGCGCTTCGGGGGATGACCAATCTCCAACTTCGAGTCGTACGCCTGCGCAGAAACTCGGGCCAGACAGCGGCGCTGATGGCAGGGTTCCGTTTTGCGCGTGGGGAAGTCTTGATTTCGATGGATGGAGATCTTCAGAACGATCCGGCGGACATTGCTCCACTTCTCGCGAAGCTCAACGAAGGCTTCGACGTCGTTTCCGGATGGAGAATGAACCGCCAGGACGCCCGGATTCGCAGAAATTTGCTCAGCCGGCTTGCCAACAAACTCATCTCCATCGTCTCGGGGGTGCATCTGCACGACTATGGATGTTCGTTGAAGGCGTACCGTCGGAGCGCGCTTGAAGGGATACAACTGTATGGAGAGATGCATCGCTTCATTCCGATCTACGCCTACTGGAACGGTGCGCGACTGACAGAGGTGCCGGTGAAACATCGTCCTCGATACCGCGGTGTTTCCAAATATGGGCTGGAGCGAATTCCAAAAGTCATCCTTGATTTGCTGGTGGTTGTTTTCCTTCATCGCTTTGGTCAACGACCGATGTATGTCTTTGGGAGCGTCGGTCTGCTTAGTATCGGTATCGGAGTCGTTGCGGGAGGCGCGGCCATCTACTACAAATTTCTCGGCAATAAATCCTTTATAGAAACGCCGCTGCCTCTGCTGTTCGTCATGGCCATGATTACGGGCGCGATGTGTTTCCTGATGGGACTGCTGGCTGAGTTGTTGGTGCGCACCTATTATGAATCGCAGCAGAAAACAACTTATACGATCTCGGCCATAAGCGCGGCCGAACTGCCCGCTTCCTCTGAGATCGGGTTACCCGACACGGCCGCGCGCAGACAGTAGGTTAGCGGCGGTCTGCCGGACTATGTGTGGTATTTGTGGCTTC
>QHRJ01000096.1 GCA_003220075.1 Verrucomicrobiota bacterium | reverse complement strand
GCGCGTTTCTTGTCCTGCTCCAGTTCGTAAATTTTCGCTTTCAACATTTTGATCGCCAGTTCGCGATTACGCAACTGGCTTCGCTCCGCCTGGCACGCCACCACGATGCCGGTAGGTTTGTGAACAATCCGCACCGCCGTTTCCACTTTGTTCACATTCTGCCCGCCTTTGCCACCGCTGCGATAAGTACCGATTTCAAGATCGGCCGGATTAATCTCGATCGGCGCGCTCTCCGCAATTTCGGGAACGACATCGACGCTGGCGAAGGAAGTGTGGCGGCGTTTGTTGGCATCGAAAGGGGAGATGCGAACGAGTCGATGCACTCCCCGCTCGGTATTTAGATAGCCGAAGGCATACTCGCCCGTGACCAGCAAGGTCGCCGATTTAATTCCGACTTCTTCGCCGGTTTGAATATCGACCATTTGCGATTTGTAGCCATGGCGTTCGATCCAGCGCTGATACGTTCGTAGAAGCATGTCGGCCCAATCGCAGGATTCGGTGCCGCCGGCGCCGGAGTGAATGGTGAGAAAGGCATTGGCGCGATCGTTTTCACCGGAAAGAAATTGCCGCAGCTCGAACTCCGCGAGCTTTTGTACCAGGCGTTCGTGCTCCTGCGAGACTTCGCGTTCCGCTTCTGCGCGCGCTTGCGCATTGTTCTCTTCTTCGGCCAATTGTCGCAAGGCATCGAAGTCCGCGATCTCGCGCTCAAGTTCGCGGACGGGATTGATTAACGATTTCAACCGCGATACTTCTTCGACCTCGGTCTGGGCGCGCTCGCGATTGTTCCAAAAATCGGGCCCGGCCATTCGCGCTTCGAGCGCGCTTAACTGCTGCTGAAGTTTGTCGACCTCAAAGAAACCTCCGCAGGGTGCCCGCACGCTTCTTTAAGTCTTCCGCATCGACAATCGCAGTCTCGTTAGCCATGGCGAAAGATAACTGAAGGTTCGCTTTGACGCAAAGCGTTGCAAGCCTTCATTCCGAGCGAAGTCGAGGGATCCCCTCGAGGTTACGTTAGCGCTTCCGCATCGGGGATCCTTCGACTTCGCTCGGGATGACGAGAAATTTCTACCGCCTGGGCGCTGATTTTGTCGTTTTTGCCGGCTCCAGCCGGAAGACGGTTTCGCCTTCTTTCATCAGGTCTAGACGATCGCGCGCGATTGTTTCCAGATAAGTTGGGTCCGTCTTCAGCCAGCTAATTTCCCGCGTTGCCCGCGCCAGCAACAGCTTTTGCTCGTCGGCTTGCGCTTGTAGCGCCTCGATCTCGGCTCGCGCCGCCTTCATTTTCTTATAAGGCGGAACAAACAAACTGACGATCCCGAGCCAAACTGCGAGAAATAAGAGGACGAAGAGTATCCGGTTCAGTCGCTGCCAGATGGTGGCTTCGCGACGGGCACGGAAATCAGCGTAGCCGGGCTGATCCACTAGCGCATCTTACCGTCGTACACGGCGTTGTCACCAAGTTCCTCCGCGATGCGGAGCAGTTGATTATACTTCGCGATCCGATCCGTGCGCGAAAGTGATCCGGTTTTGATCTGGCCCGCGTTGGTCGCGACTGCGATGTCGGCGATGGTTGTGTCTTCGGTTTCGCCGGAGCGATGCGAAATGACCGCGGTATAATTGTTATCGTGCGCGAGCTTGATCGCATCGAGCGTTTCCGTCAGCGTCCCGATCTGGTTGACCTTGATTAGAATGGAATTGGCGACGTGCTCGTTGATTCCTTTGCGCAGAAACTCCACGTTCGTCACAAATAAGTCGTCACCCACAAGCTGGATTTTATTTCCGAGGCGTTGTGTCAATTTCTTCCAACCATCCCAATCATTCTCGGCGCAACCATCCTCGATCGAGATAATCGGAAATTTCGCGCACAATTGCGCATAATACTCGACTAATTCTTCCGCCGTCCGTTTTGAGCCATCGGATTTTTTGAAAACATACAGATTTTGTGCGCGATCGTAGAATTCCGATGAGGCGGCATCGAGAGCGATAAAAATTTGCTCGCCCAGTTTGTAGCCTGCGCGCTCAACTGCCTTCGCGATAGATTCGAGTGCATCTTCGGCCGACGAAAGTGCTGGCGCGAATCCCCCCTCATCGCCGACTGCAGTAGAAAGGCCGCGTTCGCGCAAAACTTTTTTTAGTTCGTGAAAAACTTCCGCGCCGTAACGCAGCGCTTCCGAGAAATTCGGCGCACCTTTCGGCATGATCATGAACTCCTGGAAATCGATCGGGGCATCGGAGTGGGCGCCGCCGTTCAAAATATTCATCATCGGCACCGGCAAAACCCGGGCCGCTGGACCGCCCAGATAACGAAAGAGGGGAAGACTTGCCGCCGCTGCGGCTGCGTGCGCGGTGCCAAGGGAAACGCCAAGTAACGTGTTTGCGCCGAGATTCCTTTTGTTGGGCGAACCATCCAGCTCGATCAGCTTGGCATCGACTTTTTCCTGGGCACGAGCGTCAAATCCTCTGAGAGCATCGGCAATTTTCCCGTTCACATTGGCAACCGCGTGGCGAACACCTTTGCCGCCGTAACGCTTCTTGTCGCCGTCCCGCAATTCCCAGGCTTCGTGCTCGCCCGTACTCGCGCCACTCGGCACCGCCGCACGACCCAGCGCCCCGCCTTCTAATCGTACATCCACTTCGATCGTGGGATTGCCGCGTGAATCCAAAATCTCGCGTCCGATTATCTCAGCAATGCTGGTTTGCATTTTGCGCGGCTATGATCCGCGATGTGCGCGCGCTGTCCAACAGATGTTGCGAACGATTCTTTCTCGGGAGCGAGCGCAGATGCTGACTTGGGAACACGGGCCTGCGGCCTGTGCGCCCAGCGGGTTTCCAAACCCGCTGACTCAAGCAAACCGCGCAAGGGTCGCATCAGCGGAGTGAAACTCCGCTGGGCGCACAGACTGGAAAGTCTGTGTTCCCCGGAAAGAGATTCGCACTGGCAATCTCGACCTAGATTAGTACGCTATGGCCTGATGTTGGTCCGCGGACGAACCGCTTTGTTGTTATTGTCGATTGCTGCCGGCGCGTTGATCGGTGCTGAGCCGGCGAAGCTTGCGCCCGATCAGATGGCAAAAGCAGCGCGGACCGATACCATCACCATCCCAACACCGGGCGAGCTTTTCGCCGCCCTGCAAAAACCCGGCAAACCGAATTGGACTGGCGCCTACCGCGCTCCCATTCCGACGACTTACAAAAATCGCGCGCAGCTTGCGCTCAATCTTGGCGGCTTAATCGCAGACGGTTTCATCGCGGTGGAAGCACAGGATAGCCAGCAAGTGAAAAACATTGGCTCGGATGTGATCAAGTTGGCCAAGGCGCTCGGCGTCAGCCAAAACATTCTCGGTCGCAGCAACAGCATTAACGACTTCGCGGAAACGAACCAGTGGGATTCGCTCCAGGAAGAACTGGAAGCGACGCAGAACGAAGTAAAGAACTCGATGCAGTCCCACAGCGACCAGGACTTGGTCATTCTGGTCAGCATTGGTGGATGGATTCGCGGAACCCAAGTGGTGAGCGGATCGGTCGCGGCTAACTACGATGCGCGGAGCGCGAAACTTCTGCGGCAACCAGCCCTGGTCGGTTTTATTCAGACCAAACTCAATGATGTTTCGCCGGATTTACGAAACGATCCGTTAGTTAAAAACGTAAACGATCAGCTAACGAATCTGGAAAAGTTAGTGACCTTCCCGACCGGCAAATCACCCAGCCCGGATGATGTGCGCAAGGTGAACAGCGTGGTCAGCGATTTGATTCAACAAATTCAACACAAGCCTGACGCGAAATGAAACGCCGCCTCTTCCTGGCCATGATGTTTGTTTTGGCGGCTGTAACCACTTCCCTCGCCGACACGGACGCGGAAGTGAATGCACGCAAGAACGCGCTGGATGTGGCCGGCGCATTTACCAATGATGGCTTTAAACTGCGGGATGGACATTGGTGCGGCATTTTAAAGGCGCAAGACCATGCCTTAATCGCGGTGAATCTATATGCCGGAAATCAGTATTGGTTTGCGGTTGGCGCAACCGATCCCGCCAAGAAAATCGCGGTTAACGTTTACGATGAGACGGGCAGGCTGCTGACGACGGATCATTATGAAGGGGGCGACCGAGCTGCCGCCGGATTTTCGCCAACTGATAGTGGTCAATACTTCGTTTCAGTTGATCTGGTGGAGGGCGGGTCGAGCAGCTTTTGCCTCATCTATTCTTATAAGTAGACTAGGCGAGGAATAGGATAAGCTTTGGAAGCCTCGCCATGAAGGTATCGAGTTGTGTCCTCGGCGGAATACTTACGTTGCTGGCGGTATGCGCCACGAGCTGTTCTACCTCTGATTTGGGGGCACCGACCGCGTCCAATAGCGGGAAATATTATGCCGTTAGTGTGAAGCGAGCGGAATTTTATCTCTACGGCCCTCAACAAGCCAGCGGGCCGGATCAGAAACTTCCGCAGGATACATTGGTAATGCTTATTCGCCCGTCATTTGGTTATAGCAAGGTTAAGCTCATGAATGGTCAGCAAGGTTATGTCGCCAGTCAGGACATTCGCGCTGCGCCACCAGAGGTCGTTTCGGCCGTGACCAATCCGCCCGTCAGCCGGACCCCGAAATTTCACTTAGATCCGCGGTTGCTTTCGCCAGAACCCTTGCCAAACGATGCTCCGGAGCCGACGCCAATTCCCGGAGCAGAACAGTCGCCTTCGCCATAGCTAGACAAGCGCGCCCTGCTGCGGATTAAGTAGGCGGTATATTGTTATGAAAGCCGTGCAGGTATTTTACGAAGGCCGGGTGCAGGGGGTTGGTTTTCGCTATTCCGTCAGGCAAATCGCGAAAGGATTCAACGTCACCGGATGGGTACGCAATCTCGCCGATGGCCGGGTCGAGTTACAGGTAAGCGGTGAGGCCGAGGAAGTGAGCGCATTTTTAGAGGGCATTCGTCAAAGTGACTTGGGCTCTCTGATTAAAAAGGAATCGGAGAACGCGCTGCCCACGCCGCCAGATTCGCGCGGATTTGAAATTCGAACATGACAGAGCCGGCTATTCGCGTCAGCGACGTCACCAAAGTATTCGCCACGCCATTTCGACGGCGGCGGATCGTTGCCTTGCAGCATTTGAATCTCGAGATCGCTCCAGGTGAAATCTACGGACTGCTCGGGCCAAACGGTTCGGGTAAAAGCACGACCTTAAAAATTATTCTTGGTTTGATTGAGCCGACAAGCGGAAGCGCGCGCATTTTCGGTCGCGATAATTCCGCCGTCGCGGTCCGTCGCGATATCGGATTTCTGCCGGAAAACGCCTACTTCCATAAATTTCTTACCGGCGCCGAAACCCTGCGGTTTCATGCCAAGCTTAGCGGATTGTCCGGGCGCGAAACGAAATCGCGCATTGCCGAATTACTTGCGACAGTCGGGCTCGCGCGGGCGGCCGATGCGCGCCTCAGCACTTACTCAAAGGGAATGCTCCAGCGCATCGGGCTAGCGCAGGCGCTGATTCATCATCCGAAAATTCTCGTGCTGGATGAGCCAACCGCCGCAGTCGACCCAGCGGGCTCGCGCGATATTCAAAATCTCATCGCCTCTTTGAAAAAGCGCGGCACCACCATTTTGCTTTCATCGCATTTGCTCACTCAGGTACAGGAAGTTTGCGATCGCGTCGGTATTTTGCATTACGGCAAATTGCTGCGCGAGGGCCACCTCGAAGATTTGCTCGCGGTTGAAAATCAAACCGAACTCATTGTGGAAAATGCGACGCCTGATTTGCTCGATGGGCTCGAGCAGCAGATTACGGCGGCTAAAGCCCGGGTTGTTGCGCGTCGCAAACCGCAAACTTCCCTCGAGCAGTTATTCCTGAAGGTGACCGAAACTAGCGACGAATGAGCTCTTCCTTACGCCGCATTGCCGCAATCGCGCGCACCACTTTCACCGAGCTGGCGCGGCTGCGCGTCTTCTACGTCCTCGTCCTTTTTGCTCTCGTTCTCATCATCAGTTCTTCTTTTCTGGCACGAATTTCTTTTCAACAGGAGTTGCAAGTGACAAACGAAGCCGGTTCGGCGTTTCGAATATGTGCTGGGCAAATTTTTTGGCGCACTCGGACTATTGGTGATCTCCCTCGTCGCCATGAGCATTCTCTGCCTCGCCGTTATTCATCTGAGGGAAGGAGCCGCCGTTCGCGAAACGATGCAGCAGCTTGCTCAGTCGCCTTCCGATGAACTCGACCACGCCCTGGGTGCGGTGCATCAAGCCGGCGCCAATCGCGAACTTGCTCTCGCCTTGCTCCTTATTTTGACCAAGGCCGCGGTCCTGGTCTCGCTCACGCTCTGCATTTCGAGTTTCGCCACCTCAAACATTTTCACCATCAGTGCCATGGCGATGGTTTATTTGGTTGGGCATTTGGAATCGATCGCGCGCGATTATTGGCTGCATCAACGCGCCGCCGGTTGGTTGGTCCGCACTTTTCTCGCCGTCATCGCATTCTTTTTTCCTGACCTGCAAGCATTCAACCTCAGCGACCAGATCATCGCCGGAAGTTCGCTCTCCAATTTGATGGTGCTGAAACTTCTTGGACTCGGGACGTTTTACATTGTCGGATACATCGTGATTGCAATTGCGATTTTTTCACAGCGCGAATTATGAAGCCGGTGATCGCCCTCATTGTCATTCTAGTCGCGTTTGTGCCGCTAAAATTAAAAATGGAGACGGCTTCCGATCGGATCGCGCCCGGGACGCTCTCCATTGATTTGCGCGAACAAATCGGCCAGTCTGCATTCATCGCCGTGCTCGGCGGATTTCGTTCTGTCATTGCCGATCTCCTTTTCATCGACGCCTATTCTGCCTGGGAACGGACCGATTGGACCTATCTCCTTTTGCGTTTGCGGCAGGCCACCGAGCTGCAACCGCGTGCCATTCTTTTCTGGGAGATGGCGGGATGGCACATGGCCTGGAACGCCGGCACAGCGGCGCTGGAAGACGATTCCAAGTCACCAGTCGCGCGTCGCCGGTTGCAGCACGATTACCTCGAACTGGGCAAGGATTTTCTCGTTCGCGGGATTGCCTACAATCCGGAAAAGCCGCAACTCTACGAAGCACTGGCACGATTGTATCGCGATAAATTTCACGATCACGCCCGGGCGGCGGAGAATTTTGAAAAAGCGTCGCGTTTTCCCGGCCATGCCTCTTACGACGAACGCTTTTCCGCCTACGAACTCTCTTACTGCGAAGGCCGCGAACGCGAGGCTTACGATCGATTGCGCACTCTCTACCAGCGCGGGGAAAAGGAGCGCCTCCCGCGTCTGCTCCATCAACTGCGGACCATGGAAGAGCGCCTGAAAATTCCCGCGAACGAAAGAACTATTCCCTGATGCGGTTTGCCATTTTTAGCGACATCCACGCAAATTTGGAGGCCCTCGAAGCAGTGCTATCGGACGCGCGCGAACGGCACTGCACTCACTTCATTTGTCTGGGTGACATCGTCGGTTACAATGCCAACCCGCGCGAGTGCGTCGAGATTGTGCGCGATTTGGATTGCCCGACGGTGAAAGGGAATCACGACGAGC
>QHRJ01000018.1 GCA_003220075.1 Verrucomicrobiota bacterium | reverse complement strand
GTGATTACGAGCCATTCGCCGAACGAGGGAAATCCGAAGATGTTGAGCAAAGGCTACACCCACGCTGATCGGGTCAAGGTAGCCTTGGGCAACATGTTCATGGGCATAGTTTGCTCGGTCTGCGGCAGCGACAAAGTTATTCGCGCCGGGGCATGCGGTGTTTGCATGCAGTGCGGCACGAGCCAGGGATGCAGTTAAGCCGGGTAGGGCGAGACTCCGTCGAGCCAGGGTTGAAGTTGAGGCTCCGCAGAGCGTCGCCCTAGCAAAGATCCAACGCGAGGGAATTGGGTAGGGCGAGACTAGCGGTTGAGGCTTGGATGAAGAGACGGATGCGGCCGTAGCGGGCGGAGCTTGTCTTCCAGTTAACGCCGGTAGGAGAGATAGCCTCTGCCCGTTTTGTATAACTCGAGTCGCCTTGTAATTTCGCCGGCGAGCGTGGCTTGGCCGAGCCGGGCAGCATGAGCAATGGCTTGTAATGCTGTTTCTATCGCCCGGTCGAACTGATTTTGATTGGCGTAGGCCGCGGCCAGGGTGTCGAGAAAGCGCGGATTAGCATATCCGGTGGCCTCGCAGCATTTGTGAGCCAGCTCTTCGGCGCCACGTGGTTTGCGCACCCGTTCGTCCGGCGAGGTGGCAAGCAACCAGGCGAAAGCATTTACCCCGGCGAGATAGATCGGCCGCTGTTGCAAGCCCTGATCGACGATCTCATAAGCCTCGTCGGATTTAGCTTGTCGAGCCAGGACCAGTGCCTGGTTCCAATGCGAGGCAGCATAGGTGGGATTTATCTCGATCGATCGGTTGATGTGTTGCGCCGCTTCTTCGACCTGGTTCCGAGCGAGCAACGCTTCGCCGAGATTGTTCTCCGCTTCGTAATAGCGAGGGTTGAGCCGAACGGCCGCGCGATAGTGTTCTTCTGCTCCCCGTAAAACTCCGCGCTCTATTAGATCTACCCCGAGATTGTTGTGCGCCAGCCAGCAGTTTGGATTTTTGAGCAATGTGTCGCGCCAGAGCGTATCCTTGCTCTTATAAATAAAGGATTGTCGTGCGGTCAGCAGGGACAGCGCCACGAGGACGAAGCCCAATACCGCGCTTCGGACATCGCGGCTCACCTCGGAAAGAAGGTTGGGAAACGCACTCGCCAAAGCGATCACTCCCAGACTCGACAGATACTGCCAGTGGTCGGCGACGAAAGAGAATTGGAAGGCATAACCGTTAAAGAAACCGAGGATTGGTCCCAGTGTGACAACAAAGAACGCAGCCGCCGCCAAAGGTGCTTTGCCGATGCGTTTGCGCAGAAACCAGAGCGTAAAGAGGCAGAGCGCGACAAACGCGGGAACAAGTAATAGCCAGGGCGAGTTCACCTGCCACCGGGGATAGATGAAAGTGAGATCGTTAGGCCAGACCAGCTTGAAGAAGTAGAAAATGATGGCCCGGCCTGCGACGATACAACGCTGGTAAAACTCCAGGTCGAAGGAGACCCCGGCCGCTCCGACGTGATGAACTTCGAGCCAGGCAGTCAGCAGGCCTATCGGCAGACCGACCAGGAAATAGGGAAGCAACGGGCGAAAATCCGCCGGGCTGATTCGTTCGCGTTTCCAGCAAATGAGAATAGCAAGCACGGCCGGAAGCGAACAGGTCACGCTCTTGGAAAGCAGAGCACAGATAAAGAGAAGCAAAGAGAGAACAAACCAGTTGCCACGACGCGGCAGGTCGCGTCTTTCTAAGTTTTCAGAGTTGAGATAGGCAAGAACGCTTCCAAGGAAGAAAGCGGTCGAAAGAAGATTTTTGATTTCAGTGACCCACGCGACCGATTCCACCATGACCGGGTGCACTGCGAAAACAGCGGCGGCGAACCAGGCGCCGCGCAGGCCGAGCTTTCGCAGGACGAACCAAAACAGAACTACGTTAAGGGTGTGCAACGCGACATTCACGGCGTGATAGCCGAATGGATGAAATCCCCAGAGTTGATACTGAATCCAGAAGACGGTGCCGGTGATTGGATAATATTGTTGCAAGGCGAGGAGATCGAACCAGAGCCGATAGAGACCGTTCACTCCTTCAAGCGTACGATTGTGCATCAACCACGCGTCATCGTCCCAGATGAAGCCATTGCGGAGCGCTGGCAGATAGGCGAGGATGGTGAGGGCCACGAGAAAAGCTGCTTTGGCGGCGGTTCGCAGGGACGCGGGAGTGAGTTTGGGCATGTGGCTGGCGCATGGAATAGCACAATGGATGCTTGGCACGAGCTCAGGGATGTCGTAGCGCGAACATGGTGCAACAAGATCTGCCGCGCAGAGTGCCCTCATCCTAACCTTCCCGATCGGAGAAGGGATCACCTCTTCCCTCGGGAGAGGCTGGGTGAGGGCTTTTCAGCGTTCCTTACTTGCAACTTCACTCGTTGGGGAAGCGACCACATCCCCGTGGAGAATTTCATTCATCCTGCTGCCACTTGCGCTCGTTCAAGGACGCGGTGGAGTTGATCAACATTGATCGGCTTCACCAGATGCGCCAGGAAACCAGCCCGCTCTGTTTTGGCGAGATCTTCGGCCATTCCGTAGCCAGTCAGGGCGATCCCTCGAAGGCCATAATCATTACTCAACTGCATCATCAGGTCGATGCCGCTGCCGTCCGGCAACCCGAGATCGCTGATAACAAAATCAAAGGTGTGATCAGAGGCTAAAGCGAGAGCGTCTTGCACAGTGGAGGCAGGCATAACGTCATGGCCCTGATCGCGAAGAAGTCTCGTCAGGACCGCGAGCGTCGGCTCGTGATCTTCAACCACGAGGAGGCGGTGTGATTTGCCCCTGAAACGCCGCGGTTGTGATGCCTGAATTTGAGCCTCGGGAAACGGTAAAACCGTACTCAGCTCCTCAGTAAACACTGCGCCCAGGCCCGGTCCGGCACTTTCTGCACGAATAGTTCCACCGTGGAGCTCAACAATTGCTTTCGAAATCGACAAGCCAAGGCCCAAGCCGCTGCAAGGCTGCAATCCTCGGATATCGCCCTGCTCAAAGGCTCGAAAAACAAACGGTAGCGTTTGTTGATCGATCCCAATGCCATTGTCGCTCACTGTTAGAACAAGTTGTCCTGGGGTGGGATTTGCCGTGCGCACGGTTATTTGGCCGCCGGCAGGCGTAAACTTGATCGCGTTCTTGAGCAAGTTCCAGAATACCTGATTAATTCGAGCGGCGTCACCAGCGACATGATGCTCATTGGCCGTCAATTCGAGGCGCAGCACTAATGACTTATTCCGCGCGTCACTGTGTACGATCTGCTCGGAGTGAGCGAGCAACGAATGGACATCGACGGGACCGGAAAAGAGCAGTTGAAGTTTGTCGTGGGAGACCCGCGTCAGGTCGAGCAAATCGTCGATGAGTCGAGCTTCGAGTTCGACGTTGCGTCGCATCATGCCGAATTGCCGACGCAACTCCGGCTCGATGCCGGGCTCTTGCTCAAGAGCAGCGGCAGACATGAGCACGGGGGTAAGGGGGGTGCGCAACTCGTGCGAAAGAGCGGCCAAGAAATCGTCCTTCGCGCGATTGGCGCGCTCCGCTTCATTTTTCGCTTCCTCCAGTGCAACAGCATCTTTCTTGCGCTGCGTGATGTCTTCCACCATAGCCAAGTAGTGACGGGGCTTACCGCTCTCGTCGCGCATTAAGCAGGCAGTCCGCGTGGCCCAGATTATCTCGCCGTCCTTCCGAACGTAACGTTTTTCCACGCAGGTACGCGTTGTCTCGCTCAATAAGCGCTGGGTCAGTTGCTTATCCTTATCGATGTCGTCGCGATGGGTAATTTCTGATGGCGTTCGGCTGGTGAGCTCCTCTTCCGAGTAACCGACCATGTTACAAAGCGAGGCATTTACCTGGGCGTAGCGGCTATCGAGCCCTACCACGGCCATGCCGATCGGCGCTTCCTCGAATATCTGCCGGAAATTCTGCTCGCTCGACTCGAGCGCAGCGGTGCGGTTGGCAACGAAACGCATTTCACGGATACTGCGCAGACACGAGATCACCAGGAAGATGTCTTCGAAGATGACCCAGCCGGCATGCTCGATTGATCGCCACGGACTGGCACTGAGTACGCCATACACCGAGTAGGGCCAGTAAATTCCGCGGAGGAAATGATCCAGGTAAACGACAATTGTCGCCGAAATTAAGACACGCCAGTCGCGGTAGAAGGAGAGGATGACAAGCGATCCAAAGACGTGAAAATGGGTTTCGATGCGGCCGCCCGTCAAATCGATAAGCAGAACTGACATTAGCATTTGAGCCACCGCAATGATGTGGCGAGTCAGTGCTGCGCCTGGCCAGGCTCGCGTCATCCAGATGGGGAAGATGCTGATTGCGCCTCCGACAAAGATTGCTGCCCAGATGTGAATGTGAATGTAGCTTGATTGGCCGACCCAAGTCCGGGGCGAAATGGTCATCGCGATCATGATCGCGGCCACCCACTGGAAGAGCATCAGTCGGGCAAATAACTGATCCGTATTTCGATAAATCTCCTGCCGATGCTGCTGAAATAGCTCATCGGCCCGATCGGTCCAACCATTGGACTGGAGGGATTGTTCAGCTATTTTAGCCATCCCGGTTTGTCTCCTTCCTGCGAGCGCTTAACTAGAGCGCAACCGAATACGGACGTGGCAGTTCGCGCGGGCGTCCGGCCATTAACCAGTGACTCAATTGAGCGCTCGCCAGTGTTGTCAGCGGCATGTCCGCGAAATTCCGTGATGCCTCCGCTGAAGAGGAGACGCCCATCAAGATCGAATAGAAGGGTGTGCCCTGATGTTTCGGCACCGAATCGGCGCGCCTCAACTCCGTCAACATCCGACAAGATCCTTACGCTCGGGATCGCGGCGGCACTGCGTCGAAGATCGGTGTCCTCCCACTCAATGCCACTCTGTCTTGGTTTCAGAAAAAGCACGTATGCGTCGACCTTGCCCTGCATACGTGCCATCAACTGCGCCAGCTCGGCGACGCTTGCCCGCGTACAGGGGCAACGTGGATGAACCAACATGACTAATGTCGGGCGATTAGTAAGTCGCTCAATTTGCGACGTCGACGGCCATTGGCGAGGCACCGCCCCGATTGTGCCGGGCGTGCTTTCGTACGCTAGTAAGGTACGCAAACCGAAGGCAATGCCGACTGTCCAGGCGAGGCCTAACAGGGCAGTAACAAACAGGGTTTTTGTTCGTCGTGGTTGCAAGGAGAATGACCTCAGACGCGGGCTGACTTGCAGCACAGAGTATTCCACTTCGCGGCAGAAACGGATCAACCGCAGGAAAATGGGCCGATTTCTTTCCTGACAAGGCGTTTGGAATTTACTAATAGTCGCAAAAAAGAGACACTCGCGAGCGAAGTGCTGAAGGTCATTTCTGGCGGACAAACTGGGGTTGATCGCGGGGCGCTCGACGCCGCACTTGCATTTGAAGTTGAGTGCGGCGGGTGGTGCCCGGCGGGACGGTTGGCCGAAGATGGGGAAATTCCGAAACACTATCCAGTCGTGGAGCTGGCGAATGCCGGATATGCCGAACGCACCGCACGGAACGTGGCGGATTCGGATGGCACGTTGATCATTTCAAACGGAGAGCCTGTCGGCGGGACACGTGAAACTGTTGATCGCTGTATCGAAATGCGGAAACCCCATCTTATCATTGATTGCGCGAGTATGAGCGTCGAGGAAACGATCGAAGCGGCAACGGAGTTCGTTAAAAGTCTGTCATCCCGAGCGGACGCGAGGGACCCCTCAGTTGTTCAGGTCATAAGCGAACACTCGCGTGGTTCCTCGGTCCGAGCCGGACTGGCGTTGTCTGCGCGGCTCGGAATGAAAGTGTTGAACGTGGCCGGACCGCGGGCCAGTCAATGGCCAGAAGGCCAAAAAACTGCGCGACAAATTTCGTCAGGCGTTCTGCGCCGCTTAGTGGACAGAACGACGCCATTGAATACAGTTCGTGACTCGCCATGCGGCGACCCCTGAACATGGCACAAAGCGAAGCAGAAATTCAGCGTCAGAAGGAAATGCAGCAAGCGGAGGAGCTGCTTTTCAGCGGCCGGCAGGAACTCGGTTTCGCCAAGGGACTTTTCCTGGGAAATTTTGTAGCTGACTGGGTGATGCCGTATCCGCGGCTTGAAACGACGCGGGAGACGGAACTGGAGAGCGCACTTAACGAAGTTCGCCAAATGCTCGATCGGGAACTCGATCCGGACTGGATCGATCGCAACGCCGACATCCCGCGCCACCTCATCGATGGTCTTGCTCGCACGGGTGTTCTTGGGATGACGGCGCCGCGGGAAGTCGGCGGCCGTGGTTTCTCGCAAATGCAGTGCTGCCGAATCCTGGAGGAGATCGGGAAACGCGATGCCTCTACTTCGGTGTTTGTTAATGCTCATCACTCGATCGGAATCCGTGCGCTCCTATTGTTCGGCACCCGTGAACAGCAAGCGCAATGGTTGCCGGCACTGGTGACGGGAGCGGAACTGGCGGCGTTCGCGTTGACCGAACGGGAGGCTGGATCCGACGCTGCAAATGTCCGAATGACAGCGACGCCGAGCAACGACGGCTCGCATTACATTTTGAATGGCGAGAAACGTTACATCACCAATGCTGCGGTGTCGCAGGTCTGGACGGTGATGGCGCGAACGCCAATTCCGGACAAGCCGGGCAAAGACGCGATTACCGCTTTTTTAGTCACGCCGGATGCCCCAGGTGTGGAAATGATCGAAGGACGAATGCCGAAGCTCGGAATCCGCGGCACCGCCACCGGCCGCTTTCGTTTAAACAACGTACGCGTGCCGAAAGAAAATATTCTCGGTCCGCTCGGCAAAGGTTTGCGCGTCGCGCTGACCGTTCTGGATTTCGGGCGCACCACTTTCGGTGCCTGCTGTACCGGCGCGGCCAAACATTGCCTACGACTGGCGATCGAGCACGCCAACTCCCGTCAGCAATTCAAAAAAACACTGGGCGATTTCGATCTGGTGAAAAAGAAAATCGCGCGCATGGCAGCCGATGTTTACGCCATGGAAGCGATGACCAATGTAACGGCATCGCTCATCGATCGCGGCCTCGAGGATTACATGATCGAGACGGCGATGCTGAAAGTCTTCACGACCGATCGGCTATGGGAAGCGGTCAACGATGCCTTCCAAATTCACGGCGGCTCTGCATATTTCGATGATAACCCGTTGGGCCGCATGTTGCGCGACGCGCGGATTAACCAGATCGGCGAAGGGTCGAACGAAGTGCTGACTTCATTCATCGCGCTCGTGGGGATGCGCGGTCCGGGAATGGAGTTCAAAGAAATTTACGACACCATGACGTCGTTCTCAATGAACCGGGTTGGCAAAGCGTGGAGCGCGGGTATGAATCGCCTGGGCGCAACCGTGCGCATTCCTGATGTGCCGGTGCAAAGCGGCCAGGTCCGAGCTCAGGCGCGCCAACTTGGACGCCTGATCTGGCGATTCAATTTTGCAGTCAATCGAGCCCTCATCGCCTACCGGGAGCCGATTCTCGATATGCAGTTGGTGCAGGAACGCATCGCTGGCGCAGCGATGGAATTGTTCGCCTCGACCTGCGTTCTAAGCCGATGGGACGCCGAATTGCGGGCAGCATTCCGCAATGGCGACTCGGCGCCCGCGCAATCGGCAGCGCCCGATCTTTTCTTGAGGCAATCGTTTCGTCGAGTCCGGCAATTTCTAGACGCGTTAGGTGATAACGACGACAAGGCTCTCCTAGCGACGGCGGATTTGATTTTTGGGAAAACGGCATAAGGCGCCTCGGTACGGGTTACGCTGGCGGATTAATGCCGCGCTACTGCCGTCGTGGTGCATCGGGGCGTTGGTCTTGTTTTGTCTCTGCGTCGTTCTCAAGCTCAATGGCTCGTCCGTTGGAATGTGGCGCAACCTGTTGACCGAACCCGGCATCGCGCGCGGCCTGATTTTTTCCTCGCCAAAACAAGTGCGCGTCGACGAATGGGGAATTTGGACCCCTTCAATGCTTTCGCAGGCGCGACAGAACCCACGTTTCCCAATCGAGAATCCGAGTCTTGGCGCAGGGCGTGCGCCGCTTCTCATGAGCATTCCGGTCGCATATTACACAATGCTGTTCCGCCCTCAGTTGTGGGGCTTTTTCATTCTTGATTTCGAGCGTGGTTTTTCCTTTTACTGGTGTGCCAAGATTTTTGGTCTGCTCATCGCGGTTTGCTGGATGCTGCGACAAATCGGGTTGCGCAGCCGCTTCCTCATCGGTTTCGCTGCGATCTGGGTCCTTCTTTCCAGTTACGTGCAATGGTGGTTCTCCTCTCCGGCCATGCTCCCGGAAATGATCGCGACCTGGGCTGTCTGTCTGGGATGCGCAGCCGTTTTCTTCAAGGATCAAAATCAGTGGAGAACTGCCACCGCCTTGGCAGGCTTCGTTTTTTGCGGAACAAATTTCGTCCTCTGTTTGTATCCGCCATATCAAATTCCACTAGTCTTCCTGATGACGGCAATTTTGATCGGGGTCGGACTAGAAACGCGTAAATTTGGAGAGCGAAGGTCAACGACGCGCGCGCTGCTGCTTATCGCCGGCGGCATGATTACCATCGCAGTAGTCCTGATCCCATTTTGGTTTGATGTTCGCGCGACACTTGAAATCGTCAGGCACACCGCTTACCCGGGCGCACGTCGCAGTAGCGGCGGAGATCTTGATCTTTTTAAATTGTTTTCCGGTGTGCTCGGGTTTTTTGAGTCGGAACAGGCTAGCCCGGCCCTTTATGACAACATTTCCGAAGCAAGTAACTTTTTTCCGCTCTGGCCCGCAGCGCTGCTGGCAATTTTGGTGGCGCGGCTTCGAAACAAGACGCCCATTTCACCTTTGGTCGCTTCCTTATCGGTCTGTCTTGTTTTTCTAAGTCTGTATTGCGTGGTGCCGCTACCACCCTGGCTGGTTCGCGGGACGCTCTTGAATTTTGCCATCGAACGGAGAGCGTTGCTCGCAATCGGCATCGCGAATATTTTCTTATGCTGCTTCTTTCTAGATCGCTATCGCGCGCCGATCTTCCCAAAAGGCTTCGCGGCGATCTCCGGCCTCGTTCTTTGGTTGACGATCCTGTTCGTCGTTTGGCAAGGGGGGATGGCGAACACCGTCTCTGATTGCTGGGCTTGGGGTCAATCGCTCGCGCTTAGCGGCATTGTTTTCGCAATATTTTTTTGGGAACAGCTTCGATTTCGCTGGTTGCCTGCGGTTTTAGGTGCGCTGTTGGTCGTTAGCAACTGCACGATCAATCCAGTAATGCGCGGGCTGGGGCCGTTGCTCGATTCCGAAGCATTTAAACGCATCGATCACATCCGAGCAGCTGATCCCGGAGGAAAGTGGATCGTTTATCATACCCGTTATTTCGCGCAATTAGTCAAGGCGACTGGTGCGGCTGTCTTCAACGGCACCAAAATCGTGCCCGATGTGACTTTTTTCCGGCAACTCGATCCTGGCGAAGACGATTTCACTTACAACCGCTACGCTAACATCGGATGCGAGGTGCCGCGCCGATCAGACCAGGTCAGCAGTAGTTTGGTTTATCCCGACTTCTACATTTTGTTTTTGCCGCCGGACCTGCCGCTGCTGCAGAATGCGGGTTACCGCTATGTCCTGCTTCCGAACGATTGGCCGGAAGCAGCGTCGTACGGCTTTGCTTTAGTCGATAGAGTCATACCGGGCGATCTCTGGATCTACCGGAGCGTCGATCGCTCCAACTAGACTAGGCCGCGTGCCAGCGCGATCCTGGCCGACGCCGGGATCCCAAGAATTTGAGCAGCTTGAGTGCCGTTGTGCTAACGCCACCGACGCGACGCCAGCACAAAGGCCGATCAGTGGGCAAACAGTCAACCAGTTCCTGTCACTTCAAATCTGCCGGCGATTTTAGAATCTTCAACCCACGCATGAGCTCGGGGCTAACCAGTTCGTAGAGCGGATATTCCACGGCCATGACAACGTAATTGCGCATCTCGAGCGCGCAGGTGAGGCCGACAGCGGCGAATAGTGCGATGCTGCGCCAGCGTTGTGCGACGAATCCAATCAAGACCAGTATTTGGCTGAACGCGAGGACACGCAGCGGCAAGTCCCACATATTTGCGTAACGCAAGTTCATTCCATATTTGACATTGCACATGACGAGATAACTCGCGGCAATGAAGATAAGGAAGAACCACTCTGCTTTTTTTGCACGTGCAAGATTGAAAACGGATCCAATTGCCAGGAGCAGAACGATCGGACTGACTAACATTAAATCGACTAAGTAACGGTGCCATGGACCATCTCCGGTGAGGATCGCATATTTGAGTTCGTAATTTTTGCTAACCGACAACTGATAGGTAGCTATCAAAGGCCCTGCTCCCCCAGCCAGCATCCCTAGCAGAACGACCCCGAGAGTGGGGCCGACCACAGTAGCTAGAAGTAGTTCCCGCGTGACTGTGCCAAATTTCAGCCAATGATTCGCTATTAGAATGGCAACGACAGCGACCCAGACGAAGAAAGCGTTTTCTTTTGTGAGAATGGTCGCGGTCAAGGCAACGGTGTAGAGAAGAAGCCAACGCCAATCCTTGGGCGCACGCAGGTTTTCCCAAAGTGACCAAAGCACCAGCATTGCCCAAAAAGTGAAGAATCCGTCCACCAACGCGTGTTGCGACATGTGTAACTGGGTGGGCGCAAAGACTATTAGCGCTCCAACACCAATCGCATAGCAGAAGCCGCCAACTCGCGCCGCAAAAACGGTGACCAGCAGAAGCGTGAACATAGTGAAGACAGCCGATACGTTCTTGAGACAGCTCAGCGTTGCCGATCCAAAAAGCTGATGCCACAGATAGGCAGAGAAAATGTAAAGGAAACGGACCGGTGGCAGAATTGATCCGGTCAATGTTTGCTGCTTCTCCCGGTAGCGCTCGACTATCTCAGGGTAAGAGATCAATCCGAAACGAATGAGCTTGTCCGTGTAGTCGCGATAAAGAGCTTCGTCGAAGCCCAATTGGTCACTCCCTGGTTGCGGATGCAGCGCAACGAGACTGCGGAGCGGCCCCTCGGGCTTCTGAAAAAGCGCAGGCGGGAGGCGCAGGAAAATACCAGCTAGCAGAATGATCGCCAGTGCGATGAATCGTGAATTAAGCAAACGATGAGCAGACATTCTGTGCGGCCAGAAGTAGCGAAGATGTAGCGGTTCTGAACGCTGTGAGCAAATTCCAATCCCACCAGAGGCAAGCATCGCCGGTAGCGGCGTGGCACGTTGAAAATAGCCGACAGGCTGTTGAGAGCTGCCAGCGTTTTCGTGCCCAAGACGTTGTGCCAGACGTGGGCGCAAAAGATATAAAGGAATCACCACTGGCGGAAAAATCGAGCCGGTTAAGGTTTTTCGCCTTTCGCGATAGCGTTTGACGATCGCGGATAAGAGTAAGCTTGAATCGGATCAGCTTATTAGCGTAATCCCGATACAATCCGTCGAAGCCCAGCTGCTGACTCGACGCTTGCGGATAAAGCTGTGTAACGGGCGCGCCTTTTTGCACAGCATTGGCGGCAAGCCAAGAATAAATGCCGAAGGGGAAAATACAACCGAAGCGCGACAAACATGGCCTTCGATGTTTCGCAATTTCGTTAACCATCACCTCCGCGACTCAGGGTCGAACGGCTGCAAACTCAACAGACGGAGGGAAGGATTTTCACGTTTCGCATTAATCCAAAAGATAAGCAGACCCGCGATCAGAATCCCCCACGGCCATGCCGTCCATGGAGTCCATTCGGCATTGTGCCCGCCATGCGATATCGCGAGATACCAGGGAAATTTGTCGGCAATTGCGTTGTAGAAAAAGAACAGGAAAAGCGAACTGGTGGCGGTGAGCCAGCCAAAGAATGTCGGCGAGAGGAGCAGGACAAACGGCGCAAGCCAAACAAGATATTGCGCGCAAACCCCGGGCGAGAGAATAAAGAAAACGATCCAAGCGTAGGCGATGGATCGAAGCAAACTCTGCCTTCCAAGATAGCGGCGCCGCCATCCAATCGAGAGAACGATTGCGATGATCGACAACTTCAGAACTGTGCCGACGACGGCTTGTGCTGGAGTGAATTGGAGATACGTCACGCGACCGAATTCGGACCAACCGGTTTGGCGCAGCCAATAGGTCACGCCCCAAAGTCCCCAAAAACTGCCGTACGATAGAACGTTTTTGGCGAAGGCGATCGGGAAATTAAACAGCGGCTGCGCCCACAGCACCAGAAATATGAGCGCTGTTGGAACAACAAATTTAAAAGCGAGACGGCGCTCTGTCCAAAAAAAGAAGAAGATCGGCAGGAACAGCAACGGAATAATTTTGATTTGGCAACTGAGCGCGAAAAACAGTCCGCATAGGATTGGCCTGTCGCGAACGACGGCGAGAGTGGCGATGGTGAGAAACATCACCATGATGGGATCAGTGTTGCCGTGAAAGCCGGTGATCATCAATGAGGCCGGACTGAGGGCGAAAACGAGTAACGCCCAGGTCGGGATTTTCGATTCCACTGACTTGGCGATTCGAAAGACGGCCCAAACGGTAATGAGGTCGGCTACGATTCCGGGGAGGCGAAGTAAGAACGGGAAGCTGATCGCATTCTCTTGAACAAAAGGGAGGTGCGCGAGGTGGTAGATGCCTCTCAAAAAATACGCCGTTAACGGCGGATGATTGAAAGAAACGTTGTGCACATAGGTCCATTCGAGTCCGTGATTTTGCAGCGAGGCAGCAAATTGGTAGAAGGTGATCACATCGTTGGTCCCGATCGTATTCCAGGCGATCGTGGCTTTCGCTGCCGCGGCGAGCAGAGCGGCGAGGGCGACCCAGAAGCCGGCGCGCCTTTCACTGAATTGCGAGGCTGCCGGTGTGATCGCCGATGCTGGCTTTTCGACCAGGACGACGACGTCTTCGGGACATGGCGGCTGAGAGAGTTCCATTCCCGCGGTTTTGAGCAGCTTCAGTACCGCTCTTAATTTTCGATCTTCTGTTTCAGCTGCTGAAATTCAATTTGGTTAGGTCGAAGACGAATGGCGGTTTCTATTTCTTCTCGCGCCAGCTCATGCTCGTCTTTGGCCAGCAGCGTCTTCGCGAGGAGAAAATGAATCTTCGCGTTGCCGGGATCGATATCTTCGGCCTGGCGCAACCAATTCTCAGCGACATCGAATTTACCGCCGTCCAACGCCATGACGCCGAGATTATTCAGGGCGCCGCGGTGATGATTATCGAGCTGAAGAGTGGCGAGGTAAAAGGCGGAGGCGGCAGCGGAATTTCCTTCCGCCAGACGCAAATTCCCCAGCGCGAAATTTGTCTCCGGATTAGTGGGAACATAAGCGCGAGCAAGTTGCAGTTTGTTTTCGGCGAGCGCGAGATTACCTGATTCGAGCGCCTGCCAACCGCTATTGTAAGCGTCCAACGCCCAAAGGGACGGATCGCTTTGCGGCCAGGAAACGAAAAGCGTGGAAACGGCCAATAACGCGCCGTATGAAATCACCGAGTTAAACTTGCCGGCAACAAGATTATTAAAGAAGGTGATCAGACCGAACGTCGCGAAGACGAGAAGTCCCGGGACAATGGGCAACCGATAACGCTCCGTTGTGAAAACCGGCAACAACGCGAGCAGGTGCAAGACGATGGCGACTGTGATCCAACGTGAGAGCGGTGCAGTGTTCCAAAGAAGAAGCATCATGGGCAGCGCCAACGTTGCGACCAGGCCAAAATAAATCCCGGGAAACGTCACTTTCTGCTCCCGCAGGATGGTAATGATGCTGAGATCGTCGTACTGGAATGCGCTCCAGAAAGTGCGCAATTTGAGCGCAAGTAATCGCAGCCAGGCTGCCGGATCGCGCTCGATGTAGTCACGCGCCTTGGCGGACCAATAGTGCGAAACCTCGCCGCGTTTGAGCGAATGCCCGGCTGCGGATTCGGCCGCATCTATTGAATCCTGCAACATCGCGGCCTGTCCAGCGCGGAGACCGGGCGGAAAGCGCGGATAACCGTTCGCCGCGGGATTATTTCCAATCCAGAAATTAATACCGCTGTGGGCGGACAGAAACACGCGATCCTGGGCAACGAGACAATTGTGCACCCAACACGGCGAAGTGCCGACAGCAGAGCCAAGGAAAAGGAGGACAAGGGCGCTGATTCGGGTGCGGAACTGGGAATGAGTGGAAATCGCCGGCTTGAGAAGGATTGCGCTAACTAACAACGGGAGAAGGAAGAGAATCGTCGCGACGGCCGTCGCAGTGAGGCCGACCAGGAGACCGAGAATTAATGCCTCAGATTTTCCTGGTGCGTTCCTCTGGCTAATGATGCGCCAAAGGATAAGCCAGAAGATAAAGACGAGCCAAGCGGTGGGCATAAGAATGCCGGCATACGTTTGTGCCGGGACGAAAAAGCCCCAACCCACCGCCGCGACCAAGCCAGCGACTTGGGCGCGGCGCAGGCCGATTCCCGGAAAAATGGCGACCGAAATCTTATAGATCAGCGTCGCCGTCCCGGCATCGAGCAATGCCTGCAAGAGCGCGGGAATAAATGGACCGTAACCGGAAAGTTTGTATAGAGCGGCGAGCAAATAAGCGTACCCCGGCAGGCCGTAAAAGGCCAGATGATCAGTGAACTGGCCGCTGAGAATCCGCTGTGCCCAATCATCGTAAAAATGCATGTCTCCACGCGTCGGCAGGAGAAACGGCGAAACCGTCAGTCGGGCCAGAACAACGACACGGATGAGAAGAACACCCGCGAAAACATAGTGCGCTGGCTGGAGATGAAACGGGCTGAAGAGCTTACGCGTAGTCACGATATCGGATCCATCAGCAAGTGACAGTTACCGTAGCGCTTGCGAAGCGAGAATCACGCCTGAACCCAGCCATGCACGCTCCAACAGAGACAGCACGTTTCTAGAAATTCTAAAACGATCGCTGCTTGGCACCGAGAGTGCTCTTTACGGCGGGTATTCCGAAGCGGGTGCTTCGGAGCGCAATCAAACAAACAATAGAGAACAGAAAGCAAGTTAGCAATGTTGAACAAACTTAACAAACGCCAAGGGGGCTTCACCCTCGTGGAAATTATGATCGTGGTCGCAATTATCGCATTGCTGGCCGCGATCGCGGTGCCCGGCTTCCTCCGTGCCCGTAAACGTTCCCAAGCCAGCCGAATCCTCAATGATCTGCGTATGATCGACGCCGCCGTTGACCAATACGCCATCGAAACTAACCGCAGCACCGGGAATGTGGTTGGCATTCAGGACTGGACCAACTATCTGAAGAAAGGTTCCTCCCTTTATCTCTCCGGGAACAGCATCCTTGGCCACGCCTATGGTGCGCAAACCGTTGACACCATTCCGCAGGTCCCTTCGGCCGACTACACCGCACTGTCGGACGTCGCCGGCACCGGTTTTTGGTCGCCCTACGGTCCGTAATCAAATCTGACGATTCATTCGCCTGCCATTCCCCTCGAAGGGAGTGGCAGGGAATGAGTTGTGAGATCGTAGCTGGAAGAAGCCGCGCTATCGCAACCCAAACACAAACAAATACTAAACCAACGCAATAAAAGATAATGTTAACCAAATTGCATCGAAAACACGCCGGCTTCACGCTGGTGGAAATCATGATCGTGGTCGCAATCATCGCATTGCTGGCCGCGATAGCGGTTCCTGGATTCCTGCGCGCGCGCAAACGTTCTCAGGCTTCCAAGATCCTTAACGATCTGCGTATGATCGACGCTGCTGTCGATCAGTACGCAATTGAGACCAATCGTACCACCGGCAACATAGTTGCGGTCCAAGATTGGACCAATTACGTCAAGAAAAACAGCGTCCTCTATAACACAGGCAAGGACCTCTTCGGAAACGATTACGGTAATCAGACCGTCGATATCATTCCGCAGGTCCCTTCGGCCGACTACACCGCACTGTCGGACGTCGCCGGCACGGGCTTCTGGTCGCCTTATGGCCCCTAACAGGGTATAGGAGTTCTAAACTTCGGGCGTCCTCTCGTGCAAACCGGGAGGACGCTCGTTTGTTTAGGGAGGCAGCTTCTCTCTCGCAACCCTGCTCATGGACCAGATTCCGGCGCGTCGTCTTAATTTTCGTGCGCGTTTGATCGCTTTTTGCGGCAAACAATGGCCGCGTTATTTTTTTCTCGGAGCCATCGGCTTCATCATCCGATTGCCCGCGATTCAGGGAGGCCTCATCTGGGACGACGTTTCCCTCACCCGAGATAATCCGTTCATAAAGAGCCCCCTTCTCGCTCTCGAAGCGTTCCGGCACTATCTCTTTCTCGATTCGCTCTCGGGTCACTACCGGCCGGTCCAGAATCTTTCCTACATGTTCGATTACTTTTTTTGGAACACGGACCCAGCCGGTTTTCATCTCAGCAACATTTTTCTGCACGTAGCTGCTGGCCTGCTCCTTTATCGGTTACTCACCCACCTGTTTGGAAAGCGGGCTGGCCTTTGGAATAGTAATGACCTGGGGTCGGCACGCGCGGGTGCGCTGGCCGCTTTCATTATTTCCGGCATCTGGATGGTGCATCCGGTGCATTCCGCCGCGATCGATTACATTTCCGGCCGGGCCGACAGCCTGGCCTTCGTTTTTTCAGCGGGCGCATGGTTGCTGGTTTTGCGCGCCCGAATCGCCAAAGCGCGCTGGCAAAAAGGTATTCTTTATCCTCTGGCAGCGCTGGCCGGAGTGCTGGCACTTTGTTCCCGTGAAATCGCTTGTATCTGGATGCTAATTTTTCTGGTCCACACCCTTGCCTTCGCCAGGGACATTGGCAAAAAAGTGAAGATCACGACGATCGTTTGCTGCGCATTGGTGCTTGGCGCATATGCTGAATTGCGTCGGCTTCCAGTTGCGCGAGCGGAGAAGCCTTTCACCGAAAACTGGTCGGCGGCGGTTCGGGGCACGCTGATGTTGCGCGCGCTTGGTGACTACGGGCGGGTGATGGTCTTTCCGGGGAACCTGCACATGGAGCGCACCATTTTCGATCCCGACAATTACCTAAATCGCGAGAGCTGGCGGAAGACAGCCGCATCTGAATATCTCTCGATTCTCGGTCTGGTTGTGCTCGCGGCGTTCATCTATGGCTGCGCGAGACGCGGATTAGGTCAGCGAGCGCGGATCATGGGTACAGTCTGGTTTTTTGCCGCTTATCTTCCGATCTCGAATATTGTGCAGCTTAACGCGACCGTGGCGGAGCATTGGCTTTACCTGCCAAGCGTAGGCTTCTTGCTTTTCCTCGGCGGTTGCGCGTTGGACTTGCCACGGAGGTTTGGGGCCGGTCTAACTGCCATTGCAGCGATCGTAATCCTTGCCTTGAGCGTTCGCAGTACGATCCGCAGCAGTGACTGGAGTAACGAAGAGAAATTCTACAAGCGCACACTGGCCGCGGGTGGCACAAGCTGCCGCGTCGGCGTAAACCTGGGGCAGATTTACGCGAACCGTGGCGAATATGCGATAGCAGAAAAAATGTTCCGCCACCTTCTCGAAACCAACCCAGACTACCCGATCGCGCGCAATAATCTCGCTAGTGTTCTGGTGCATGAGGGAAAAACTGCCGAGGCAGAAAGCCTGTTTGCGCGGGATGCCCAACACGCCAAAGAAGCGAGAGTTCAGTATCCTCGCACCTGGATCGCCGCGTTAAATCTGGCGCACATGCGCTCGCGAGCGAAAGACGATGCTGCAGCAATTGCAGTGCTCGAGGACGCACGCGCCGACTATCCCGAGGTATGGGAACTGATCAGTCTTGAATCAGAATTGTTGCGTCGAACCCAAGGTCCGCTTCCAGCGTTGCGTCTTATCGAAAATTACACTCGTCAAAACTGGTGGCATCACGCCGCCTGGCTGGCAGAGGGCCGGCTATATGCGGAGAACAATGACGTTGCTCAATCCACCAGTGCCCTCCGCTACGCTGCTTTACTCGATGTGCACGACGTCCAGGCGTTGAATTTACTCGCTGCAATTTCGGTTCGCCAAAATCAGCTCGCGCAAGCATGCGCTATCCAACGCCGCGCCGTCGCACGCGAACCAAAACAGCCCCGGCAATACCTCATGCTCGCCGAGATCCTGGACAAAATGGGACGCACCTCGGAGGCACAGAACGCGCGCGACGACGCCACGCGACTGAAGGCGATCGCAACGTCGCCACTGATAGCAGCCAATTAAATTGAATTTGGCGCGACGGCGCGCTTCAGCCACTCTTGTCCGGCGATGCCGGTGCGAATTTATCGCGATAAACAGATTAGACTCGACGTTCTGCGCGGCAAAATTTGCGGCGTGATCGGGTTTGGCTCCCAAGGTCATGCCCACGCCCTAAATCTCCGCGATAACGGGTTCGAAGTCGTGGTTGGATTGCGCCGCGGCAGCAAGTCGCGTCCGAGGGCGCGAGCTCAAAAATTTACTGTTCTGGAAACATCGGAAGCGGTTCGGCGCAGCGACATTGTTTTTCTCGCCCTGCCGGACACAAAGATGCCGAAGATTTTTGCGAAAGAAATCGCGCCGTATTTACGCCGCGGACAAACGCTTCTCTTTGCTCACGGGTTCACCGTCATTTACCGAACTGTCGTCCCTCCGCGCAATGTAGACGTCGTGATGGTAGCGCCGAAAGGATTAGGGCAAATGGTACGGCGCGAGTTTAAAGCAGGCCGCGGCGTGCCCGCCTTGCTCGCTGTCGAAAACGATTTTAGCGGTCAGGCGCGCGCGATTGCATTCGCATGGGCCAAAGCAATCGGGTGCGCCCGGGCCGGCGTCATTGAAACAACTTTTCGGGACGAAACGGAGACCGATCTTTTCGGGGAGCAGGCGGTATTATGCGGTGGAACAACCGCGCTTATTCGGACTGCGTTCGAGACCTTGGTTCGCGCCGGTTACGCGCCGGAACTGGCCTACTTCGAATGCCTGCACGAATTGAAATTCATTGTCGATATGATCCACGAAGCCGGAATCGCAGGGATGCGCGACCTGATTTCCGACACCGCAAAGTGGGGCGATCTCACGGTTGGACCAAAAATTGTGGATAAGCACGTCCGCAAAAAGATGGCGACGATATTGGGACAAATCCGCACCGGAAAATTTGCGCGCGAATTTATTCGCGAGATGAAAACCGGAGGAAAACGCTATCGCGCGTTATTGCAAGAGGGGCGACGTCACCCGCTGGAGAAAACCGGACGTCGATTGCGTGCCTTGATGGATTGGCGAAAAAAATAAACTTTTCCATCGCGCTTTTTCAAGCGCGTTGCCGCGGCCAAAATTCTACTGCCGCTTACTCGCCAGTGAAATTCCCGAACACCAGCATCGGGATCGCAGTGGTTGGAATTGGGCCGCTCACGCGGTCGATTGGCTGGGGAATCGCAGATCCGCCGGTAAATATGTAGTAATGCTTTTTGGTGCCCTGCTGGGTCGCCGTTTGCATTTTGCTCGCCTGCTCTCTAGGCGTTGCAACTACATTCTTGCTCGGATCAGCAAGTGCCGATGCGCAAAACGCCAGCGCGACAAGCGTGACGCCGCATCGTCCCATCCAACCAACCAGGCCGGACAGCCTGAATGGTGTTTTCATATCTGGATCATGCAGCATTTCTGGGCACAACACAATGACAATCGCAGTCGAATTTCATCCCGTTATTGCCAAAGAAAATGCTCCAGCCGCAATTGTCCCAGCCGCGCGCTCGCTTCCTCGCTGCGTGGTCCATTGGCCGCCACCAATTTTTCGTAAATCGCCGCGGCCGCTTCCCATTTTTGTTGCTCTTCCAGTAATCGCGCCGCGTTAAATCCGGCTTTATAAAACCAGAAAAATTCCGGCGGCCGGTCGGGTGAAGGATTAAATTCAAGAATGCGATAGAAAGTCGCAAGCGCGCCGTCGCGATCTGATTCTTTTTCCAGGCAAACACCTTTCTTGAACAGAGCCTGATTGCGCCAATGCGGCTGGTTCGCTGCTTCGTTGGCAAGCTGATCATAAATCCCGACTGCGCGATCGAGGTTGGCGGCGTTGGCATTGGCTTGCTCGAAAAGAATGTCGGCTTTCCCGCACAAAGCTTCGCGCTTTTCCGCTCCACGTGCGTCTTCTTTGAGCACTTCATCATATAGCGCTTGGGCGTCTTGTGATTTTCCCAACCGGCGTTCGATTGCCGCCTGCTCATTGCGCGCCGCCCATCGAAATTCGCCGTTCATTGCTACAACCTGCGTCAGCAATTCCAAGGCGTGGTCGAGTGACTGGCTGGCCATGCTAGCCATCGCTGATTGCGCGGCCAGAAAGAGTGCTTGCTCCGTCAGCGCCGATTTCGGGTTCTCTTGTGCCAGGGTTTCGAATTCTGTTTGTGCGCTGGCGAAATCCTGCCGGCGAAAATGCGATTCGGCCAGTTTCAAACGTACTTCCGCCACCAGTGGAGAGTTGGGATGTGCCCGCAGGAAATCACGGGCCGAGGCGATGACACGATCGCTGTCCGCGCCGCGAGCATCCGCCAACCAGATCGCGAGATAATCGGCATGCTCGACTGCAGGTTCCGTTGGATGCGCCGCGCGTCCTGCTGCCAGATTTTTTTCTGCCTCATCGAGCTTGGGCGGGGCGGCATGATACGCCATCTCAGCCAATGCGATCTGTGCTTCGGAAACGCGCGGATGACTAGGAAAACGGCGAATAAAATCCTGCAACAGCGCACCGGCATTCTTTTCACCTCGCCCGGCTGTGATGACCGCCTGTTCCAACGCAACTTCTGCTGCTTCATCGAGCTGACCGCGCCTGACCAATTCTGCCTTCTCGCGTTCAGTTTTTGTCTTATCGTCCGCCCGAAGCGACGCCAGCGAAGCATTAAAAAGCGCTACCGGCGCGATGGCCGAGCGATTATTTCCCAGAGTCTCGAAACGGTCGGCTGCATCTTGAAATTTAAGCGCTGCGTACATTGCGCGTCCCGATTCGAAATCGATTTGCTCGCGCACCTGCGGCGCCGGGTTCGTCTTTCCGGCTTCGCTGAGGATAGCTTGAGCCTCGTTGACTTTCCCTGCCTCTATTTGCAGCCGTGCGTATTGCAAGAGCGCGGGTGCAAGCACCGCCGGCACCGGAGTTGTCCTTCGAATTTGCTCAAACTGCCGGATCGCTTCTTCGCGGCGGCCGGCGCGCAGTTCGCTTTGCGCGAGATACCATCGCGCAAATCCGCGTCTCGGTTGCGTGGCATCGCGCGCCCACTTCTCCAGTTCGTTACGTGGTGGCTTGCGCTCGGCGCGGTAAACCTGATCCAGCTTGGCGAAAACCTGCGGCAGCGCGGGATCAATCGGGTGTCGATCGATAAAGCCTTCCAAATAATCATCCCCCGTTTCCGGCGTATTCATCTGCAAATGCGCGTCAGCCATGGCAAAAAGCGCGGCGATCGCCGTCTCCCGCGATTCGCCTTCCGATTTCTTCACCAGCGAATCAAGCAATCCGACTGCTTTCTCCGGGCTTTGATTGAGCAACTCGATCCGCGCATGCAATAAGCGTTTTTGTCGTTTATCGGTCGTGATTTTGGTCTGCGTGCCATCGAGAATCCGCTTCGCCATGACGCCGTCTTGTTTCGCGATAAACAATTCCGCCTCGCGCAGACGGGCCGAGATACCGAAGCGTGGATCGTTTTCGAGAGCGCGATAAGCCCGAATGGCTTCGTCGGCTTGATCGAGCGCTCGCAGCATTTCGGCAGCGCCGAATGCGGCAGCAGCCTGTTGCGGCACGCTGTTGTCATTCGCGGTCTCGCGATACAACTGGAGCGCTTCGCCATACCGATTCAATCCTGCCAACGCCTGAGCGCGGAGAAGTTTTTGTAACTGGTAAACGGCGACTTCCGGGACCCCTTCATCAAGCGGTCGTGCAGCTTCCGCGATTTCCGTCTTAATTTGTCCGCTAGCCGGGGCCGCAAATGCAATCATACCGATACAAATGGCGCCGGCGAGATGTCCCGAAAGGTTCATTGCAACAATGGACGCAGAAATTGTCCGGTATAACTTCCGGCCGTTTCCGCGATCTCCTCCGGTGGACCAGCACCGATGATTTTGCCGCCCCGTTCGCCGCCCTCCGGCCCTAAATCGATCAACCAGTCAGCGCATTTAATGACTTCGAGATTGTGCTCGATCACCACCAGCGTGTTGCCGGCGTCGCGCAATTTCATTAGCACGCGCAATAAATTTTCGATATCGGCAAAATGCAAACCGCTGGTCGGTTCATCGAGAATGTAAAAAGTGCGTCCGGTGGCCTTCTTCGCCAGCTCGGTTGCGAGTTTTACCCGTTGCGCTTCGCCGCCGGAAAGAGTGGTGGCGGCCTGGCCCAGCCGAAGATAACCCAGCCCTACATCCAGCATCGCATTTAATTTATCCGAGACGCTCGGAACATTTCGGAAAAAACGTGCCGCCTCGTCCACGGTCAGATCGAGCACGTCGGCAATGTTCTTTCCTTTATAAGTGATTTCGAGCGTCTCGCGATTGTAGCGTCGGCCATGACACACTTCGCACTCGACATAAACGTCCGGCAAGAAGTGCATTTCGATTTTAATCAACCCGCCGCCCTCGCAGTTTTCGCAGCGACCTCCTTTGACATTGAAGCTGAAACGCCCGGCGTCATACCCACGGACGCGCGCGGCCGGAAGCTGCGCGAACAATTCCCGAATCGGTGTGAACGCTCCGCTGTAAGTGATTGGATTGGATCGCGGCGTGCGCCCAATCGCACTTTGATCAATCACAATGGCTTTGTCGATTTGGTCGACCCCGCGCAAACCACGAAACGCCCCCGGTTTTTCCTTCGCATTGTAGAAATGACGGAACAATGCTCGGCGCAAAATATCGTCCACCAGAGTTGATTTGCCGCTGCCGGACACACCGGTCACACAAATGAAACAACCGAGCGGAAACGATGCATTGACGTTCTTGAGGTTATTTTCGCTCGCCCCAACAATCGTTAGCCAGTCTTCCGGATCGGGGTTGATAGTTGATCCGCCTTCGCTTCGCTTCGGCGTGACGAGTGGTTGATGGTTGATCGAACGCGGGGCAACACGCTGGCGGGGGACGGCAATTCGGGCACGACCGGAAAGGTAATCGGCGGTGATCGAACTTTTCGCGCTTAAAATCTCTTCCAGCTTTCCTTGCGCAACAATGTCACCGCCACGTGGACCGGCGCCTGGTCCGAGATCAATGATGTGATCGGCCGCGCGAATTGTTTCCTCATCATGCTCGACCACAATGACGGAATTTCCTAGATCGCGTAACCGGTTGAGCGTTCCCAGCAGGCGAATGTTGTCGCGTTGATGCAACCCGATGCTTGGCTCATCAAGGACATAAAGGACTCCGGCCAAGCCGGAACCGATTTGGGTGGCGAGACGAATCCGCTGCGCTTCGCCACCACTGAGTGTTCCGCTCTCGCGATCGAGAGTGAGATAGCCTAGCCCGACTTCGAGGAGGAACTGCAAACGCGATTCGATTTCGCGTACCACTTCCGACGCGATCTGTCTCTGCTGGGCCGAGAGCGCGATCTGCGAAATAAACTGTGCGGCCTCCTCCACAGTCAGCTCGGTAAACTGATGGATGTTGAGCTCCCGCAACTGGTCATCCCGAACGGAGCCCGGTGCGGGCCGTTTAAGCTCGCTTCCACGGGATCGCTTGCTCGGAATGACAGCCGAAATGGTCACGGCTAAAATTTCCGGTCGCAAACGTGCGCCGCGACAAACTTTGCATGACT
>QHRJ01000095.1 GCA_003220075.1 Verrucomicrobiota bacterium | reverse complement strand
GCTCACATCAAACTCCAAATTCCAGCGGGTCAGGCCAATCCCGCGCCACCCGTCGGCACTGCGCTGGGACCGCGCGGTGTCAACATCATGTCATTCTGCAAGGAATTTAATGCCGCCACCCAGAAGCAAGCCGGCGATATCCTTCCAGTCGTTATCACTGTTTTCAAAGACAAATCATTTACTTTCATAACCAAGAGCCCGCCCGCGGCAGTGTTGTTGAAGAAAGCGGCCAACATCGCTGCCGGTTCAAAAGAACCTAATAAGACCAAGGTTGGCAAGGTAACGCGCAAACAAGTGATGGATATCGTTAAGACGAAGGCGAAAGACTTGAATGCACGCAACGACGAAGCCGCTTTCCGCATCATCGCCGGCACCGCCCGTCAAATGGGCCTCGAGATTGTTGATTGATCGGAACGACCCTCGACCGCCCAGAGCTGGTGAATGAATTTGACGTCGCACAATTCGAGGCGCTGGGACCTTGGATTACTGGATTCGAGTTCGCGGGCGCTCAGTATGGCGGCCAGTACCGCGCGGACACTGACTCACGCGTTCTTCGTTTCATAGCGAAATTCAGAGAGCGATTCGCCGCTTCCAATCGTGGACGAGACCAGCCTTTGCGCATTCTGGAGTGCGGCTGCCTCGAAGGTGGTCATACCAGTGTTCTTGCCCAAGCTTTTCCAGAGGCGGAAATCAGCGCCGTCGATGTGCGTGAAACAAGTTTGGAGAAGGCAAAGTTCATTCTTTCGGCCTCGGGGATTACAAATGTTCGACTCACCAAAGAGAACCTTAATGAGCCGTCTTCAGCTCTTTCACAGCAATACGATGCCATCTTCTGCGTCGGGTTACTTTATCATCTCCTTCGGCCAGCAGAGTTTCTCGAGTGAACCCGCAATCTTTTCAGCCGACGATTGGTTCCTTGGCGGATATGCTGTGGGCGGGCGGGTTTAACGAAATCTCGCTTCTAGAAAAATCACTGACGCCTGACGGCAACGGTCCTGCCGTCCTGCTCAAAGCGGAAAAGACTTCTGACGTTGGCGGTTAATCCTGGATTGGGAAGCGGTCGCCGCGGTACCCTGGTTCCGGCCGGCGCTTTAGAATCTCTTCTTCAACTGGACGTACCAGAACCGGCCTTTGACAGTGGCAAGTGATTCGTCGTAGCCGTTCTCGAAAGCTCCGCCGACGAACGGCGGATCGGAATCGAGCACGTTCTGCATTCCAAGCGTGATCGTCGTGCCGTTCAACCAGGCGCGCCATCCACACGTACCGTATTCAGCAGTAGAGAGGGGCACGACATTTTTCTCTTTGCCATTGGGCATCTTCACATTTTTACCGCCATCCTTCGCATAACCGGCTACTTCCTGCTGGGCCACCGGCGCCGGTAGTCTAAATGTATAAGAGGCGATCGCGTCAAACGTAGTCCACTCCCGTATTTTGCGGGGGCGCGGGAGGTCGATATTGTCATCTTGATATTGACCGGTGTAGTGAACCGTCACGCCAATATCGAAGCCGGCGAGCCAGCTATCAGCCGGCCCGTCCCAGAACGCGCTGGCAAAGGCGCGAGTATGCGGCAGCGAGCCACTAAAGTTCAACCCGACGGGGAACCCACCGGAGAGTCCAATGCGGTGAGTGTCGGGACTCGCCTGAAACTCAAACCGGGACAGGTATGTCCCGTTGAGAACAAAGGTAAATCTGCCAAAATCGCCACGCCCAAAGATCCCTGAATCCAGGATATAGATCGCTTCGTAATCAAGACCCTCCACCACCGCACGCGTGAGATTTAAGCTGGGATTGACGACGACCGTGATTGCCCCGGTTGTTGGATCACGAATTACATCAAGGGGAAAGAGATTTTCATGATCGATAATGAATTGCGGGTCGACGAATGAGGCAATCGATCGAAGATCGATATGCCAAAAGTCGGCGCTCAGGGTAAGATCCTTGATCCAGTTAGGACTGTAAACCGCTCCATAAGACCATTCATAAGCGACCTCTGGATTCAGGAGAGGATTCCCGGTCATGATTATCCGGATGGGGGCGCGCTCGGGAGTCAACCCTTTGGGATCGTGCAATTCGCGCAAAGAAAAACCCTCCATCCCTGCCGGTGTAATGTCGGGCAGAGTCGGGGCATGAAACGCTTCGCTGTAAGTGCCGCGCAAGGTGAGGGTACCAATCCACTTGGGGTCAAGCGGTTGCCAGCGAATGGAAAATTTCGGCTTCTGCGCGTCGTACTGAGAGTGTTGCTCCGGCAAAACGGAAGTCGAAGAGGTATTCTGGCTATACCATTCCTCGCGCTCGGCAATGCCGAACTCGAGACTGTGCGCTCCTGGAAAATTCCAACTGGGGCTTGTCACCGGAATACGCACCTCCTGATAGACGCCCCAAACGTCCCGGTTCACCCTTGAGGCTTCGAAATCCAAGCTACCGATTGTGTCGAAACTGGTGTTCTCCGAGTCGGGATCGCTCCTCCACCGCTCCCCGCGGTACTCCGGCCCGGCCGCGAAGGAGAGCGGCCCGGCGGGAAGATTGAACAAATCGCCGTTAATATGGAAATAAGCCAATGGCAACTCAAACTGTCCGGTGGCATGGAGCGTAACGTAGACCCGGGCTATTGCTGCCTCGGTGTTTCTACCTTGGTATCCAAGGAACGGATTAAACGCTGTGGCGGGATTCGTATCCAACAATGCGTCGCGTAAGCCCAACTTACTCACCACGCCACCACTGTCGTTTTCCTCATCGTTCCGGGAATAACGGAAACCCAATTCCCAATTCCAATTTTTGAAGTAATCGCCAAACTCGCCCATCTGACCGCTAATTCCGGCATCGAATAGTATGTCGCGGAACGTGGTCTTAACCGTTCTGACTCCTGTGTCATTAATGGCGCGGAAGCGAACCCCGGTTGTGACAGGGACTCCGGCATTTGCTGTGCCTGGGGGCAAAGTCGCATCCGCGACCGTGAAGGGATTAAACGGATTTTGGAGTGGCACACTGACGCCGCGAGGACTAAAGGCTTCACCGCTCGGTTGCTTGAATGCATCCGGGACAAATGGAGTAGCTGCAAGGGCTGCATCGAAAAATGAGCGGGTAAATTTGAAGTCCGCAAATACCTCCAGGTACTTGTCACAAATCTCTCGGTTAAACGAGCCATAGATACTTTGGCGATCCGCCGCCGGAATCGAGGGCGTCAAAGCCGCGAAGTTGTAGAATTGGAAATTCCCATCCGGATAACGAAGACCCTTCGGAACCGCTGGACTAAAAATATTGATATACTGGGGATCTGCCGCAACCTTTGGGAATGAGTGTGGGGTGGGAGTGATTATACCTGGGAGCAATTGGAAGAAGTTCCTATCTCCGGTAATCGGGTCAATTTCGAACACCCTGCCCGGAAGTTCCCCGCTGCGATTATCAAATCCGCCCCACGCATCTTGGTTCGCATTACTGCTAATGTTGCGGTCGCGACTGTAGATTGCGGCCCGATCGTAGGCATCGGCAATGATCATGATATCGGTCTTGTCATCTCCCGTGCCCGCAATCATCCACGTCTCGAGCTCGTGTGCGTCATTGGAGGAGCCCAGGTTCGTGTTACCAATACTGCCTCCAATCTCCAGACCACGGAATTTGTGTTTCAAAAAGATGTTGATCACACCGGCCACCGCATCGCTGCCATAAATGGCCGAGGCGCCGTCTTTCAGGATGTCGATGTGATCAATCATTGGGAAGGGAATGAGATTGATGTCCACCCCCGCGAAGCCGGGCGTGACACCGCCAAGTCCACTACCAATTATGGCAGCGCGCTTTCCATCGATAAGAACCAGAGTCTCCTTGGGGAGCAAGCCGCGCAGATTGGGTATGACGCTACCGTCCCCCCCATTGGCGATATTCTGGTTAACACTCGAGCCCATCTCTTGCGGCAGCTTGATCAGCAGGTCGGTTGTATTGCGCACACCCAATCTCTCGATGTCTTCTGTGCGATAGGTATCCACCGGATTCGGCCCTACTTCCTCGGCGGTGGGAATGTTGGAGCCGGTGACGACAACTTCTTCGATTGTGACGCCAGGCTGGCCAGTTGTCCCTGGCGTCGGTTTGGGATTCTGGGCCAACAACGCGAGAACAGGACCAAAGAAGCTCGCTGTAATCGCGAGATGCAGACCAGTATTCAGAGACTTCGTCATTGTGGGGCATTCCTGCAGCACCCCAGCAAATGCCTTGCTAACACGGGTAACAAAATTTCCTGCCGGCTAACAAGCTTCGTTTTGAGAATTGATCGGCCAGGTTTTACCCGATTCGCTTGCGCGAAACGCAACATGCACCTATGAAGGGCTTTGCGCCAGGGCGACACTAGGGGCCGCGTTCGGTGGGGAGGGCAACACGGACCGGGGCCGGGAAAAGCGTTAGCAATTCCGGAGGGTTCGCCCGAGAATCCTGTAGCTGCCCGTCGAAATACACTCCAACGACGAAACCGCCATATCGCCGCCCATCAGGTGACGCAGTCTTTGGGCGGACGTAAGTTGCAGCAAGGTATTTCGGAGCCGCGTCCGTCCAGTCCCGCTCACGTGTCAGCCAATCATAAGAAGTCCGTGCATCAGTTGGCTTAAATTTATTATCTTTCGTTAAGTCATAGAAGGAAACGCTAATCCTTACGACGTGGCCATTTTCCGTTTTTGGCCGTGGCTTCACCCCAATCTTAAGGTTGAAACGCGTTTGGGCGTTCGGATCGCTAATTTCCGATAGAGTTGTTTCCGTGATTGCCAGAATTGCGCCAGGCGACGGGACCCCGATTTTCTGCAGAAGCTGAGGGAAGCGTGCATCGGGCCGGAGGGCGCGAAACTCGGGAAGAAACGCGATCCATTGCAGTATTCCCGAATGTTCTGCAGAAGCGCGTTCGAGCCAGCGGAACGCTTCTTCTTTTTCGCCGAGCGCGACGTACACCGCCGCAATCGACTGAGCCGAGACGTAGCGTGTTCCTCTTTCTTGCACGAGTTGCTCGAGAATTTTCCGCGCCTCGTTTTGACGGCCCATTCTGGCGTAGGTAATGGCAAGGCCGCTACTTGGGAAATGCGTCGCGTCTTGAGCCCTCGTATAGAGGGCAATCGCTTCCGCAAAGTTTCCCTTCTCGCGATACGCTGCGGCGAGAGCCGAATCCAAATAAAAGTAATGGGGATCGAGCTGCTGAGTTCGCTGTCCCTCGGTGATTGCCTCATCGATTCGATTTTCCGCCAGGTAAGCGGCAGTGGCGACGTAGCTAATAATTGGTGACACCGGATCCAATTGTTCAGCTTTCAGCACAAGCTCGAGCCCTTCTTTCACGTCGCCTCGGAAAAGCGGCAACAGGGCGAGGAAAAAGTGTACCGGTGCTGAATTCGGGTCCAGCTGTAACGCTCGCTTCAACTCCGCTTCCTCGCCCGGAAGATCCCAATCCAGGATTCGTTTTGCTTCTCCCAGATAGCAATGTGCCTCTGCATCTTTCTCGTCGAGCTCAATTGCCTTTAACGCCGCTGCTCTTGATGCCGGGTATGCCTCGAGCGGTTTTACGTAAACATCCGCCAGATAAAACCAAATTTTTGCGATCCCAGTCCAGGCGCGGGATAATTTCGGATCCTTCTCAAGCGCGCGCTGAAAGAAAGTGAGCCCCTCCCGCAAATCTTCTTCGCTGCCTTTGTTCGCCAGATAGCGGCCTTGTAGATAAAGATCGTACGCCTCCGTGTTCCGTTGTTCATGCAGGGGAAGCGCGATGGCGAGCTTGATCTTGAGCGCATCCACAATTGCGCGGGTGATTTCATCCTGCATCGCAAACACGCCTTTTAATTCGCGTTCGTACGTTTCCGACCAAAGATGAAAACCGTTGCGCGCATTAATTAACTGCGCCGTAACACGAATCCGGTTGCCCTCGCGTCGCAAACTCCCTTCCAGCACATTCTGAACGTTTAACTTTTTTCCAACCTCGCTCACGTCCTCGTTCTTTCCCTTGAATGAAAAAGATGAGGTGCGGGCCACCACGCGCAGTCCCTCGATCTTCGCCAGAGCATCTAGAATCTCCTCGCTCATGCCGTCGCAAAAATATTCCTGATCTTTAGCCTGGCTAAGGTCGAGGAATGGCAGCACGGCGATGCTTTTCTCGAGAATGACAGGCCCCGATGTGGCTGCGTTCGACGGGGATGCCGCTCGTTTCATCTGTGGTCTCGATATTGAGAAATACCATCCTGCGACCGCGATGAGGCAAAGTGCACCGAGCGCGAAGGGAATGAGAACCCATTTCTTCGATCGCTTCGCGGAGACCTCGATCTTGTCCGTTGTCGGCGGTAAACCGACTTGCAAACGGCGCGCGATTTCCGGAGTGGACTGTGGACGCTTTGCCGGTTCCTTCGCTAGACATGCAGCGACCGTTTCTTCCCAAGCCGGGGGCAGTAATGCGGGCTCGATATTAAATTCCCTCCGTCGCTCTGTCATCGAAAGAGGGACTCGTTCCTGGATTTGCTGGTCAATATTGCCGGAATAAAAGGGCGGTTTGCTGGTCAAGAGTTCGTAGACTGTGGCCCCTAATGAATAGATGTCGTCGAGATGACTGGCGCGCTCGCCCACCAGCTGTTGCGGACTCATGTAAACGAGGGTGCCGCTCTTTCCCTGCTCTCTGGTCAGCGTAGTTAACGAATCAGCCAGGCTTCGCGCGATGCCGAAATCGGAGACTTTCAGATCGCCGCCTTGACTGACCATCAGGTTAGCCGGTTTCAGATCGCGATGGATGATGCGCGCGCGATTGTGCGCGTAATTGAGCGCATCACATAATTGGCTTGTCCATGCGCTCAGCTCGAACGGTTCGAAAACTTTTTGTGGCTTGTGACAGCGCATAGTCGTCAGTGTCTCGCCATCGACGTACTCCATCGAAATGCAGCCCGAACGTTCGTCGTGGACGAAATCGTAGATACGAACAATGTTTTGGTGGGTGAGTTCAAGGCTGCGTCTGGTCTCGCGCTTTAGATCGCTCAGCACCCCCGAATCGCGGATGATCAGATCGGGGAGAAACTTGAGGGCGACATCGCGCTCCAGTTCTTCATCTCGAGCCAGCCAGACAATTCCCATCCCGCCCTGGCCCAAAATTTTAATCAGTGTGAAGCGCCCGAAAACTTTTTGCCCGCCGACAAACTCCCGCAACGTCACGTTCGCGACATCGCCAAAGCCTTCGCTAGCCACGCCCGAAGCGTACACGTTATCAACGTTAAAAGGAAGTTTAAACGATACTTGCGCGCCTTTGCGTCCATCCCGAATTCTTGAGCTCGGACGCGCCAGCGTAAATACGATTGTTCTTGAATCGCCAAAAATCTCGCGGCGACACGCGTTGATTCACTTACAAAACGTTGGCGAATTCTGGCTGATCGATTTCGGGAGCAGCAACGGGACCTTCTTAAACAAGCGGCGCATTCATCAACCGGCTCAACTGAGTGACGGCGATCAAATCACAATCGGAGATCAGACTTTCAAATTTCGTCAGCCGGTGGTGATTTCAGACGAATATAAAACAATCGTTACGCAACGGACTCTGCATGAAATCGAGAACCTCCCCTGTTGGTTTCTCGTCGCGGACATTCGCAATTTCACCCCGCTAAGCCGCAGAATGCAAAGCGAGGGATTGGAGGCGCTCCTCGGCGGCTGGATCTCCATTTGTAAAGAAATTATAGAGGGCCATCACGGCATTATTAACAAATACCTCGGCGATGGTTTTCTTGCTTACTGGTCCGATGCCACGACCGATCCGGAAGAGATCGCCGCGGTGATCTTGGCGCTCAAAGAACTTCAGACACGAAACGCGCCTGATTTCCGCATTGTCGTGCATTTCGGGCTAGCGGCTATTGGCGGGATCGCCTCGATGGGCGAAGAAAGCTTGATGGGCAGCGACGTGAATTTCGTTTTCCGTCTCGAAAAGCTCGCGGGCTCGTTAGGCGAATCCTGCGGTTTGAGTGAATCAGCGCACGCGAAGCTGGGAGCCCGAGTTCAAGCCCGAGCACTTGGGGATCACGAGCTAAAGGGCTTCGAGGGCAAATGTGCCTTTTTCGCCGCCTGATTCGAAAACAATTAACGGATCAGCTATTATGCAGTTAAATCTCGGACATCGCGAAAACGAAAGCCAAAGATTTACTCACACTTCCCCGGCGAAGCGACCTCAGTCTCTTTTTGGCGCCGGTTCGCGTGTTGGCGGATTGGTTCTCGAACGAGTGCATCGGGACCAAGAATGGCCGCGCGAGAAAAGTCTTCCTATGCCACGATGACTTTGGCTTATAGCACGCTGATTACAAAATAACTCTCCAGAGCCGTGGTCAATACGTGGCCCATTTCCATCAGGAAGAACGTGCAAAGGCTGCCTTCGAGGGGGTGAAACTATTCGAGTGAGAACCATGGATAACGCGGATTTCACGGATTCGGGAGCACACGCGTGCGCTACCCGATCCCATTTGCACTGGAAGACTATCTTCCAGCCGGATTCGAGATCTCGTCGCTCGCACCCAAGTACTCCCAACGCTGTAGCGCGATCGGAACATTCCCATTCTTCCAGACGAAATCGTGGAAGGCACAAAGGTTGAATTTATCGCCCTGTTGCATCCGCGCATCGGCGAGGAATTTCGTAATTTGGAGTTTGCCGATCTGATATGTGAGGGCCTGGCCGGGGCCGGTGGAGAACGCGATCGCTTCCTGCTGCGCGGTTTGGGCATCCATTGGGACTTTTTGCTCGAGATACTTGGCAGCTTCTTCTAACGAGAATTGGCCAAGCGCCAGTTTCACATCCACTTCCACCCGGAGCGCGCGCAGCCGCATGAAATTGTAAATAATCTCGCGTGTGCGCGTGCTGTCATCGAACAAACCGTTCTGCAACATCATTTCCTCAGCGTAAAAGCCGATCCCTTCGTTCGCACCGGAGTCGTAATAATGCCGCCGAATTGGGTCTTCGTGCTTCCACGAAAGGCAAAGTTGGAAATAATGTCCCGGAATTCCTTCGTGAACAATGATCGGCCGCGGATCTTGTGCAGTGGCGCGCCAGAAGTAACCAAGGTTCCCGGAAGGCTCGCTCACGTAGCGAATGCAATTGTCAGTCAATCGCGACGGAGAAGTGAAGTCGTCGTTTTCGCTAAAGCCCAGAACGCGCAAATACTCCGGCATCGTTCGCAGCGTATAATGCTGCAACCAACCGGGCACGGTGAGAATCGCGTGTTTCTCGAGGAACTCGCGAATCTGCGATTCCTTGGCGGCCGCATCTCGTATCCAGCTATCAGTATCCTTCGCGAGCTGAAGTGGCGGTA
>QHRJ01000094.1 GCA_003220075.1 Verrucomicrobiota bacterium | reverse complement strand
TGGTGGTTGGCGATGACGCGCAATCTATTTATTCCTGGCGCGGCGCGAATTTTCAAAACATCCTCGAATTTCCAAACCGCTATCCAAAAGCGCAGGTGTTCAGGATTGAGCTGAACTACCGCAGCGTGCCGGAAATTCTCGAAGTCGCGAACAGCGCGATCGCAGCCAACATCAAGCAGTTCAAAAAGAATCTGAGCGCCACGCGAGACTCCAAAGCGATGAAGCCAGCGCTGATTGCGCTCAATGACGGAAGCGAACAGGCGCAATTCGTAGCCCAACGCGTTTTGGAATTGCGCGACGAAGGAGTGGAATTAAACGAAATTGCCGTGCTCTACCGCGCCCATTATCACGCGGTGGAGTTGCAACTCGAATTTTCGCGTCGGGGAATTCCGTATCAAATCACCAGCGGAATTCGCTTTTTCGAGCAGGCGCACATTAAAGACGTGGCCGCTTTCATCCGGTTCGTGGCCAATCCGCGCGACGAGGTCGCATTCAAACGCATGGTGCGATTATTGCCCGGAATCGGCGGGAAGATTGCCGAAAATCTGTGGAGCGGGTGGGAGAAATCGCTCGAGTCTGTACCTGTAGCCGCGGTCACCGACCGCGGCCCGGGTTCACCGACCCCGGCTACAGAAGCGGCCGCGGCCGGCGACCACGGCTACAGCATTGGCGAACGCTTGCTCAAATTAAACGTCAGCACCCGCTCCCGGAGAATGTGGGAGCAACTCGCGCAGACGCTGAACGAGATCGCTCCCAATGGGAAACCAAACCCGCCGAGCGCAATGATAGTATCGGTGGTGGAAGCGATCTATGACGATTACGCGAAGGCGAATTTCACCAACTACGAACTGCGCCGCGAAGATTTAAATCAACTGGCGTCGTTCGCCCGCCAATTCAGTAACGCGCAGGAATTTCTGTCGCAATTAGCCTTGATCAGCAACGTCGATGCCGAACCGGCGCCAAACGCGGCGCCGGATAATGAAGCCGTTAACCTGTCATCGGTGCATCAAGCGAAAGGCCTGGAATTTCACACCGTGTTCGTGATCTGGCTGACGGACGGAATGTTTCCGAGCTCGCGTTCGCTCGAAACGCGCGATGCCATTGAAGAAGAACGCCGCCTCTTTTACGTCGCGATCACCCGCGCGCGCGACGAACTTTACCTGACCTATCCGCACATGCGATTGAATGCGGGATTTGGTGATGTATTCCAGAGGCCCTCGCGGTTTCTGAAGGAAATCCCAAACGAATTGCTGGAAGACTGGGAAGTGCAGAGAAAATGACGAAGCTCGAATGACGAAGGAAGCGCGAATGTTCGAATGACAAATATCAGTTTCGTGCTTCGTCATTCAACGCCAGTCCGGGCCGGACCATTCGTCATTTTTTGATCGTGAACCTGTCGCCGGAAAACAAGGTGGCAGGCGTCCTAACGCCGCTATTCGCGCTACGAAACGAAAACGGTCTCGGCATTGGCGATGTCGCGACGTTGCGCGAGTTTATTGAATGGGCATGCGCGATCGGATTTGGCGTGGTGCAACTTCTACCGATTAATGAAGTCGGCCGCGATAATTCGCCTTACAACGCGATTAGCGCGATGGCGATTGAGCCGATGACATTGCATCTCGCTCCCGGTTCGCCGGAGGAACTACAGCGCGAGGTGTTCGAGAGCGCGACGGCTAACGAGAATCTAACCACGCTACGACGAGGACAGGTCAAATACGAACGCGTTCGGAAGTTGAAACGCGAGTTACTCGAGCGTGCGTTTAAGACTTTCCAATTCAACGCAACTGCAAATCGTGAGTCGGCGTTCGAGCAGTTTTGCGAACGCGAATCGAGCTGGCTGAAACCGTATTCATTTTTCCGCGTGCTCATGGAACTAAACAGGGAGAGCGAAAAGTGGGACGAATGGCAGCCGGAACATCGCGATCCACAAACCGCGCGCTCCTGGCTGGCGGAACAGTCAACCGAGATGCAGACGCAATTTTCTGCGCGCGAACAATTCTTTTCCTACGTGCAATGGATCGCGGACGAGCAATGGCGTGAGTTGAGGAAATTTGCCGGGGAACATGGCGTCGCTCTCATGGGCGACATTCCCTTCGGTATCAGTTATTACAGCGCGGATGTTTTCACGGAGCGGGAGATTTTCCATCTCGATTGGTCGGGAGGCGCGCCGCCGGAACCGTATTTCAAAGATGACGAGTTCACGATCAAGTGGGGACAAAACTGGGGCATTCCGGTTTATAACTGGCCGGCGATGCGCGCGCAGGATTTCGCCTGGTGGCGGCAGCGGGTGCGCGGCGTGAAACGAATCTTCCACATTTTCCGCATCGACCACGTGCTCGGATTTTATCGGATCTACGCATTTCCGTGGCGGCCAAACAGGAACGCAGAATTTCTCCCGCTGACCCATGCACAAATGCTGGAAAAGACCGGTGGACGATCCCCTCACTTCGCGCCGCGCGATGATGAGACAGCGGAAAACTGTGAAGCCAATAAACGCGAAGGCGAAGAGTACCTGCGCATGGTATTGGCCGAGAGCGGGGCTACGCGCGTGGTCGGGGAAGACCTCGGCACGGTCCCGAGATATGTGCGACCAAGTTTGCAGTCACTTGGCATCGCCGGATTCAAGATTCCGCAGTGGGAATTTCTGCACGGACGAATGACGCCCGGAAACGAGTTTGAGCGGTTATCGGTCACGACTTACGCGACCCACGATCACAAACCGATTCGCCAGTTATGGACGGAAGCGCTTGATGAAAAATCGCCGACCCGCGAACAAGCGCGTGAAGATTTGCTCAAGATCGCGCAGTTTGCCGGGATCGCGCCACGGGAAGGCCTGGAATACGAGCGCGATTTTTATCCGGCAATGATGAGCGCGCTGTTCAATAGCAACTCGCGGATTGCGATTGTGATGATCACCGATCTGCTCGCGCGAAAGGATCGGTTCAACGTTCCCGGCACGGCTGCGGCAACAAACTGGACGCGGCGTTTGCCGAAAACGATTTCGCAAATGTGCGAGAGCCCGACGATTCGACGACGAATGAAATTGATTAAGGAGCTACTGGAGAAAAGCGGACGAACATAATGACGAAGGAATAACCAATGAACTAATAACGAGAACGACCAGGAGCTTTTTTCGTCAATTAGGATTCTGTCATTCCTTCGTGCTTCGACATTCGGCATTCGTCATTTCATCCTGTTGCTCAGCACTACGTCTTTGGATAAGAGATAAAGCATGACTTCTCCTATCAAAGTCGCCGTCACGGGCGCGGCCGGACAAATCGGTTACTCGTTGGTTTTTCGGATTGCCTCCGGCGCCATGTTCGGCTCGGATCAACCAATCGCGTTGTCGTTAATCGAAATTCCGAACGCGCTCGGCGCGCTCGAGGGCGTGGTGATGGAATTGCACGACTGCGCATTTCCCTTGCTGAAATCGATCATGCCGACGGCGGATCTCGACGAAGGATTTCGCGATGTGAATTGGTCCCTGCTGGTTGGGAGTGTGCCGCGAAAGGCCGGGATGGAACGAAAAGATCTGCTCGGAATTAACGGCAAGATTTTTATTGGCCAGGGTCAGGCAATCGAAAAGAACGCGTCGGCCGATGTGCGGACTCTGGTCATTGGCAATCCGTGTAACACCAATTGTTTGATTGCGATGAATAACGCGAAACAAATTCCGCGCGATCGCTGGTTTGCTATGACGCGGCTCGATGAAAATCGGGCCAAGGCCCAACTCGCGCACAAGGCCGGCGTCGAGGTGACGGCGGTAACGAACATGACGATCTGGGGAAATCATTCCGCCACCCAGTACCCGGACTTCTATAACGCAAAAATTAACGGCCGAGCAGCAAATGAAGTGATCGGTAACGAAGCATGGCTGAAGCAGGATTTCATTGCGACGGTACAACAACGCGGCGCTGCGATCATCAAAGCGCGCGGGCTCTCGTCCGCGGCATCGGCCGCGAACGCGGTGGTCGATACGGTCCGTTCATTGTGCGGGTGAAAGATGGAACGCCAAACGTAGTGCAGAACGTGCCGATCAATGAATTCAGCCGTCAGAAAATCGACGCCAGCGTAAATGAACTAAAGGAAGAAAAATCTCTCGTCAGCGACCTGTTGAAATGATGTTTCATCCCGAGTGCGTCAGCTGCCGGATCGAGGGATCCAGTAGCGAACGCTTTAAGGTAACAGCGGGATCCTTCGACTTCGCTCAGGATGACAACGTGGAACCAGTCAAACGCTCGAAAGCTTCGCGATATTTCGCGCTTGTCTTCTCCACGATCTCCCGCGGCAAATGGGGCGCGGGCGGCGTTTTATCCCAATCGAGTGTCTCCAGATAATCGCGCACAAATTGTTTGTCGAAACTGGGCGGACTGATGCCGACGCGATATTCATCGGCCAGCCAGAAACGGGAGGAATCCGGAGTGAGACATTCGTCGATTAACAGCAGCTCATCGCCTAATTTCCCGAATTCGAATTTTGTGTCGGCGATAATGATTCCGCGAGCGGCGGCGTATTCGCTTCCCGCCTGATAAAGTTCGAGGCTGAGATCGCGCGCCAACTCGGTCAGTTCCGCGCCGATCATGCGACCTGCCTGGTCGAGATCGATGTTGAGATCGTGACCGACGTCGCTCTTGGTTGATGGGGTAAAAATCGGGCCCGGTAATTTGGATGCCAGTTGAAGACCGTCCGGCAATTTCACGCGGCAGACTGACCCGTTTTGCTGGTAATCCTTCCACCCGGAACCGGCGAGGTAACCGCGCACCACACACTCGATCGTGAGAGGCTCCGTTTTTTTCACGAGCATAGAGCGGCCCGCAAGCTGATCGCGAAATCCACGCAACGATTGCGGGAACGCATCGAAATCCGCAGTGATGAAATGATTCTTGGCGAAGTCGAGTTTTTGAAACCAGAAAGCGGAGATTTGATTCAGGACCGCGCCCTTATACGGAATGGGATCGGGCAGGATGACATCGAAGGCGGAAAGCCGATCGCTGACGACGAAGAGCAAGGTGTCGCCGAGGTCGAAAACTTCGCGCACCTTTCCGCTGCGCAGTTTTTTGATTCCGGGTAGCTCGATTTCACGTAGCGCTTGCATAGCTGACAATAGTCGCGCTCACGTTTGTAGGGCAAGCGCTCCCGCTTGCTGTTGTAGCTGCCGCTGTCCGTAGCGAATCTCGCTTGGTTCTGCCGCCGGAGACGGCGGCAGCTACAACAGCACTAGGCGGCAGCTACAGCATTTGGCAGCCGACACGGCTGCCCTACAGTTTGGCGCGATGGCTGGAATTGTCGTTCGACCGCGAGCGCGAATTTTGCACGGACACGACTGGGTTTTTTCCAGCGAGGTGCTGAAAGTCTTCGGTGATCCAGCCGATGGCGATGTTATTTCGATTAAGGATGGGCGCGATCGAATGGTGGGGAGCGCGATGTGGAATTCCAAATCGCAGATTGTGGCGCGCCGTTTTTCTCACCGGCGGCAGGAGCTCGATCTCGATTTCTTCAAAAGACGAATTGCGCGAGCGGCGGAATATCGCGAGCGACGGAAGGTAAATCCCCAACTGCATCGCGTTGTCTGGAGCGAGAGCGACGGATTGCCCGGCGTCGTTCTCGATCGATACGGCGAGCAATTTGTCCTGCAGCTAACGACTCTTGCGATGGATCGACGTAAAGAAATGCTGGTCGATGCTATCCGCGAAGTTCTGGGAGCGAGAAATATCATCGAGCGGAGCGACGCAGCCGTGCGATGCGCGGAGGGTTTGCCGCAAACAAGCGGCGTTTTATGCGGTGAAGGGCGCGAAACAGAATTCGAAATCTGCGGCGTAAAATTTTCGATCGATCTCTTAAGTGGGCAGAAAACTGGATTCTATCTCGACCAAATTCCTCATTATCCGGCCGTCGCCGGGCTTGCCGCGGGCCGGCGCGTCCTTGATTGCTTCACCAATGAGGGGGCATTCGCGTTGACCTGCGCTCGGGCAGAGGCGAGCGAAGTGATCGGCGTCGAGCTGCAAACGAGCGCGATCGCGATCGCGCGGGAAAATGCAAAAGGCAATCAGCTGGCAGTGCACTGGGTGGAGCAGGATGTCTTTGTCTACTTACGCGCAGCCGAAAAAGCGGGGGCGCAATTTGATTTGATCGTCCTCGATCCGCCTTCGTTCACGAAAACCAAGGGCGGCGTGCGCGATGCCATTCGCGGTTATCGCGAGCTGCATTTGCGTGCCTTTAAATTGCTTTCGCGCGACGGAATCCTGGCAACGTTTTCCTGTTCGCACCACATTAGTGACGCAATTTTATTCGAAACCATTTCGGTGGCTTTGGTAGACGCGCGTCGATCGGCCCGCCGGTTGCGCCGTTTCGAACAAGCGCTCGATCACCCCGTTTTGCCGACAATGCCGGAGACGGAATATTTCAAGGGCGTGTTGTTGGAAATGAAGCCGTCGATTTGAAGGGCAAAATCGCGATGACGCGATCGGCCGGAAGAAAAATTGGGCCGGTGACGATGAAAAGTCTGGAAATTCGAACTTGACTCTTTAATGTCCGATTTAATTGGAGCGAGCAAAACGCTCTGCTCCGCAAAATCATGCCAGAACGGACTCGTGCGATGGAACAGATGCTTGAATTAAGCGACGAAGATGAAGTCACACCCGAGTTGCTCGGTTCGCAGGTGCAAAAAGCCCAAGAGCAATTGCTGCAGTTGCGCCGGCAACAAGAGCAGATCGAAAAACAAAAACGCGAACTGGAGGAGCTAAGCCGGCGGCAGGAAGAACTGGAACGTGGCCGGGCCGAGATGACGGATAAGTTGACGCGTTCGCTGGTGGTGCTGGAGCGGGAGGCGTACGAGACACAGAACAAACTCGAACAACTGCGAGCCACGCGCGAGAGCTTTGGGCAGCATCTCGAGGTGCTGGAAGGAATTGATCCCAAAGGTTGGAATCCGTCGGATTTGCACCGGGAATTGAGCCGGGCACTGAGTATGGTGGACGATGCGCGTGCGGAATTCAGCCAGCAGCGAAGTCGTTTGCAGGCGATCGCGACGCAGGATTCGGAAGACGTGTCGTTGCCGGAAGCGGCGCCCGAGGTGGCGGGAACGCGTGGCGAGAAGTCGTTTGGGCAGTGGGTTTTAATCGGGTTCGCACTTTCGCTGCCGCTAATAACGCTTGGATTGGTCGCGTTACTAATCTTCTGGTGGATGGCGAAGGGTTAAGATCGCGGCATGATTCGGCGTTCGCCTAAATCCGGTTCGGCGGTTAATCAGCAACAAGAGGAACTCGCGCGACGCGAGAATGAGTTGCGCGATCAGATGCAGAAGTTGCAGGAAATGATCGAAGACGCGCCGCGTTTGGCACAGGAAACGTCGCGTCGACAGCGGGAGGAATTATTGGAGCGGGCCAATCAGCGCGGGAGCCGGCTCGACGCCTCGTTGTCATTGCACGATAAACGCTGGGGCGACGAAGAATGGGGCGGACGCCGGCCCGGGTCGCTGCGCAAAGCACGCCGGGAAGGCCGGATTATTTTTTTGGTGCTGGTGATTGCGCTGGCAGTAGCGGTGACGTGGCTGATGACGCGTTTCCATTTTTAAAATGGCAAGCCAACTCGACGTTGCTTATGTCGCGCAATTAGCCCGGCTGAATTTGACCGCAGAGGAGACGAAGCTTTTTCAAAAACAACTTGGCGACGTCTTGAAGTACGCGGAAAAATTAAAGGAAGTGAACGTCGAAGGCGTGGAAGCGGCGGCGCATGCTGTTCCAATTTTCAATGTCTTTCGCGAAGACAACGCGCGCGATTGGTTCACTGCCGCCGAGGCGTTGAGCAACGCACCGCGGAAGGCCAACAATCTTTTCATCGTCACCAAAGTTGTGGAATGACGAAGCGCGATCTGCCGGCGATCAGTATCGTCGAGTTGAGGGATCTGCTCCGGCGGGGGGAAATTTCGCCAGCTGAGACGTTGCAGGCTCTGGAGGAGCGAATCAACGCTGTTGATGATAAGATCGGCGCGTATCTGGAGCATGATCTCGCTGCCGCGACGGCGGAAGCAGAAAAAGCGGACGTGACTTTGCCGCTGGGCGGGATTCCGATCGCGATTAAGGATCTGATCAACGTCGAAGCACAGCAATGCACTTGTGGTTCGAAAATCTTGCGTGGCTATCGTGCACCCTACAGCGCAACCGTAATCGAGAAATTGCGCGCGCATGGGGCGATTCCCTTCGGCCGGATGAACATGGACGAGTTTGCCATGGGTTCTTCAACGGAAAACTCCAGTGCGCAGATAACGCGTAATCCCTGGGATCTTTCGCGGGTGCCGGGCGGATCGAGCGGCGGATCAGCCGCAGCCGTCGCCGCGGATATTGCTTTTGGCGCACTTGGCAGCGACACCGGCGGATCGATTCGTCAGCCTGCCGCGCTCTCCGGAATAGTCGGGTTTAAACCCAGTTATGGCCGGGTCTCGCGCTTCGGTCTCGTGGCCTTCGCTTCCTCCCTCGATCAGATCGGGCCACTAACGAAAACTGTACACGACTCCGCTTTGCTCATGAATGCAATTGCCGGCCACGATTCGCTTGATTCCACTTCGCTCAATGCGCCGGTACCGGATTATACCAAAAATCTTGGTCGCGATCTGAAAGGCATCCGTATTGGGGTGCCGGAAGAATACATGATTGAAGGCGTCGATCCGGTGGTGAAAAACGCGGTCATGGCAGCGGTGAAACAGCTAAGCTCACTCGGCGCCGAAGTCGTCGAGATTTCGCTTCCGCATACAGACTACGCCATCAGCGTTTACTACATTCTGGCGACAGCGGAAGCTTCAGCCAATCTCGCGCGCTTTGATGGGGTGCGCTACGGACATCGGGCGGAGAAGGTGAGCAGTTTGTTTGATCATTACGCACGCACTCGCGCGGAAGGATTCGGCGCGGAAGTGAAACGGCGAATTATTCTAGGTACTTACGTTCTCAGTTCCGGTTATTACGACGCCTATTATTTGCGCGCCCAAAAAGTGCGCGAGCTCATCCGGCAAGATTTTGCGGACGCGTTCGAGAAAGTAGAGGCTCTTGTTTCGCCAACCGCGCCAAGCCCGGCGTTCAAGCTGGGCGAAAAAACGAACGATCCGTTGCAGATGTATCTGACGGATATTTTCACCAACGCGGCAAACCTCGCCGGCATTTGCGGCATCAGTGTTCCCTGTGGATTTGCCGAACCCGAGAGCGGAAAAAAGTTGCCAATCGGACTGCAGCTCCTCGGAAAATCGCTGGATGAATCGCGAATTTTTCAAATTGCGCACGCTTATGAACAGAGCACCGACTGGCATAAAGCACGTCCGGTGATTGAGCCGATTGCCGCGTGATCGCTCGGCTGCGAGTTCTGACTGAGCGATTGGATGGTTCGCGCGCGCGGCTCCTCATCCGGGTGCTGTTTATCACCACCGCGATAACCTTCACTCTCCTGCCGTTCGTCCGCTTTTTGCACAGTGGCACGGACATGGATTACCGGACCTGGTTTGATGCAGGGCGAACTGTGTTGCGCGGCGGCGAGCTTTACCCGCACACGCAAAATTTTCCGTTCATGTATCCGCCCACGAGCGCGTTGCTTTTGGCGGGACCGGCGTTTTTTGGAAAGCCCGCACTGATTTTAATTTTGTCGTCGCTCAACACGATGGCGTGGATTCTGTGCATCAGATTTTCAAGCGCGTTGATGTCGGAGGAGCGCGCCCAGAACACGCCGATTGTCATCGCCTCCTTCATCGTTATCCCCTTTGTCTGGTCGAGTTATCATCTCGGCCAACCGAGTCTGATTTTGCTCGCGCTTATGCTTGGCGCCTTTCTCAGCTTGCGCCACGGCCACGAAATCATAACCGGCATCCTGGTTGCGCTTGCGGTCGCGATCAAAGCGTTCCCGTTGCTCGCAATTTTTTATTTTGTTTATCGCCGTTATTGGATGGCCGCGATCTCGCTGATGATCGCACTGATTAGCTTGCTTTTCCTTTTGCCAATTCCATTTCGCGCGGTTATACCTGGAAAAATCAATCGATTTTTGGTTTGGCCAATCGTTTGCTTAGGCGCGTCAGTGTGGATGAGGAACCCGATCCGCCGATTTACGCGAATGTCACCGATCTTGATTTCAGGACGGTAAACATCGTCATCATTGCGAGCGCGCTTCTCCTGGGCTTTTCCTTTGTTGCGGCAATGCGACGTCAACGTGCACCGGAAGGAGACGCCCGGGAATTCGCCGCGCTTTTAAGCCTGATCCTGATTTTTACGCCGCTCACCTTCGGTTACTTATTTGTCTGGCTAATGTTTCCGCTCGCGCTCCTGATCAAACGGAGCTTGGAAGTGCCGGCAACGCTGATCTGGCTGGTGATCGTGCTCGCGCTTTTAACCGCGACGGCGATCGCACCTCGGTTCGCCCAAATTTATGGCAGCCTGTTTTTCGCTGCTCTTATGCTTTATCTCGCGCTCGCGATTGATCTTCGCCGCGAGCAAAATTTAATCGCGAAATAATCTTCGTGCAGGCAAGGGAGGTGCCGAAGTCTTACCTTCGGTTATCCGCTGCCCAATCGCTCGGAGCCAGGCCAGGGCAAAGCGCATCGCCTGAGCGAACGACATTTTGGACATTCCCCGGGCGCGATCCCGAAACACGATGGGCACTTCGTGCACCCGCAGCATTTTTCGCCCGCGCACAATTGTTTCGAAGACGATCTTGAACCCAGCGGCATGTCTAGCGAATCGCAATAAACACTCGCGCCGGATCGCGAAAAATCCGCCCATGGAATCGTGCACCCCGGTGAGCGGATAGGCCAGCGCGGATGCTACGCGGGAGAGAAACCGGCGCCAGGCCGGCCAACCCGGGGTCGCTCCACCAGGGATGTAGCGGCTGCCGATGACGAGATCGGCCTCTTTCGCCAGAATCGGTTGCAGCAGATCAGGGATTTTTTCTGGCGGATGGCTGAGGTCGGCATCCATCACCACAAAAACATCGGCCGATGATGCATTCGCGCCGGCGATAATGGCGCCGGCCAATCCGCGTTCAGCTCCGTCGCGTTCGATCAGCCGCACCCGATGTGCCGTGGTCAGCGCGCGAATTTTTTCGCGAGTGCAGCCGACGACGGGATTCGAACCCGTGACCTGCTGATTACGAATCAGCTGCTCTACCAGCTGAGCTACGTCGGCGAATTTGGCGTCGGAAAATAGCCGCTAAATAGAGCTTCGGCGAGCCTTTTGCTGCTGCGCTCAAAAGCCCGGCGGAAGAACGATTACCGGCGCCTCATCTTCCAGCGGAATTGGTCGTTGCACGCGACGAACGCGGCGATGTGAAATCACTGGGGCATCGTCGACGTTGGGCACGGGCGGCGTGACAATTGTTTCCCCGGAGGGTAATCGTAGAACCCAATTTCCATTCGAAGTCGTACCGACCACCCTGGCCGACTCGGAGCCAACCCGAAGCAGCGGCAGCGGACGCACGGATTTGGCGAGGCGGTGACGACGGGCGTTCGTTTTAGCTGCGCTTGAATCGTCACGCCTCCTGGTAGTAGCAACGCGCTCAGAAGAGTTTGGCGGCTCATTGGCGGCGGCGGTCGTCGGAACAGAATCCTTTGCTGCCATCGCGGTCCGATCGGGCAAGTCGCCTGGAAGCGATTCGCTTTTTTCTGCAGGCGGCGGCTCCGCATTGAGTGGTGCCTGGGTGGTTTCGGATGGACCCTCTGCCGGGACCGGCGGTTCGGCCATGCGATTGTTGGCTGCCAATTGGGGTGAGGAGGAAAGTTTGTCCGCGGTCGCCGACGTCGCCGGCGGTGATGCTGTTTGCGTCGGAGATTGCTGAGAGACGAGGCCAGATTGTTCGGAGGCTTGGTTTATAACGGGCGACGGCGGAGACGATGCAGCAACAGGTAGCGACGAGGCTTCGACCGTTTCTGGTACACCGATGAGGACGCCCAACGGCTTCGATTCGCCTTGCGATCGAACGAAATAGAATGCGCCGAGTGAAGCAAGAAACGCAACCGAGGCCGCGAGGGCAAGAGCCGGGGCGACACGCTTCTTTTCTCGCATCGGAATTGTTGTGATCGCCGGCGGCGGTCCAAAGCTACGAGTAAACGCAGTCTGCCGTTCCGCTTTTTGCAGGCATGCGTGCATCTTTTCCGCGAACGCGGCAGGATCCTGCGGACGTTCCTCAGGATTCGTCCGAAGCATGCGACTAACGAGATTTCGTACAAATCGTGGGACTGCACCGGCGGATGCCGAGAGCCGCGGACCCGACTCAGTCGTCGGCAGAGCTGACGGCGCAGAGCCGGTCAGGAGAAACCACATCGCTGCCCCGAGAGAAAAAATGTCAGAGCGAAAATCGACAGTCTTGTTTTCCAATTGCTCGGGGCTGGAAAATTCTGGCGGCATCGAGGGCACGAGCTCGTGCGTCCCACTCTCGTCCGAATGCACTTTAAGGCCGACCAAACCAAAATTAAGGAGTTTAACCCGAGGCCAGCCGCCATCGGACGCCACTCCGGGAAGGATCATCAAATTCGCCGGCTGGATGGAGTGATGAGTCAGGCTTTGAGTGGCTGCTGCCGCGAGCGCGTTCATAACTTGAAGGCCGATGCGCAAAACCGCATCGGCCGGCATTGGACCATGCGCGCGAACCCAGGCTTCCGCGGTTTCGCCCTCCAAATATTCGTTCACGAAAACGAGATGCTCGTGCTCGATTCCGACATCGAAAACTCTGGCTAGATTGGTGTTATCCAGCTTTTGCGCCGTCCGCGTACTTTCTTCGAATCGAACGCGGTCCACTTCATCAATACTGGCAAGAGGAATGAGCTGCATCGCCACCACCCGGCCGCTGTCGTAACCGATTGCTTTATAGGTAACGACGGGGCCGTTGCGCTCGATCTCGCGCGCCGAACCATCGTCGTTCAAACAGACAGAATAGTTTTCGGAAAACATCTTTCCCCTCATCCCGGTTTACCGCGCAACTACTCTTCGAGCAAACACGACATCCCGGACGTAAATATTCAGGCAGCGGCCGCGCCGAATCAACCGCGTAAAAGGCTTCGCCTCACGCGGCTGGAATGGTTAACAAGGGCGGAGCCCGCGCCGGTCTTCTTTTGTCATGTCGAGCGCAGTCGAGATATCTCTAATCATTATCGGCAGAAGAAGAGCAGGAACACAGGTCTAGAGACCTGTGTGGCGCACAGGCTTTCAAGCCTGTGTTCCATCGCAATTGCACCACTCCTTCGAAAAATTCCCCAGCCGCGCGAGGCCCGCGGCCCTTTTACGCGGGGCTACCCCGCTTGGATTCGAACCAAGAATAACGCCTCCAAAGGGCGCTGTGTTACCGTTACACCACGGGGTAAAAGCGGCTGGCCGATTTACGATTTTCGACGGCGCAACGGAAGTTGCAACTCGCGAGACGAAGAACTCGAAATCGCGCAGGCGACGATCGCCGCTTGGCGGCATTCGGCAACCGGGAGCGGTTGCCCTACAATCTAAATCTGGGAGGCGTTGCTATTCGCTCGGTTTTGGCAGGCGAATGTCAACCGTGGTGCCACTACCGTAAACGCTGGACAGCGAAATTTTGCCGCCATGCGCTTCCACCACCGAGCGGGCAATGGCCAGGCCAAGACCGGTTCCACTCGATTTTCCGTGGGTCACAAATGGCTCGAAAAGTCTGGGCAACACCTCAGGCGGAATGCCAGCGCCGGTATCGGAAACGCGAACTACGACCTGATCTTGCACAAGATCAGTGGTGACGGTGAGAATTCCGCCGCCGACCATGGCTTCGCGCGAGTTTTTAATCAGGCTCGAGAGCATGCGAACGAAACGGGCACGATCGATCTCGAGGTTCCCGTCGTAACGGATGTGTTTAACAAAATGAATGTTTTTGCCCGGAAGCAGACGCAACGATTGTTGATTAAGCTCGTCGAGCATTCCCCACACGGAAATGAGCTGTTTGTTTAGTTGAGTCGAGCCCCGCGCGTAATCGAGCAGCTCTTGTGTCATCGCCAGCATTCCGTCAACCGCGCCATCGAGCATGCTGGTCAGTTCGCGCAGGCGCGGATCGTTCGTTTCGCTCGCGATCAAATCAGAGCAGCAGCGCACAATGCAAATCGGGTTCTTGAGATCGTGAATGATCGAGTTCGCCATCGAGCCGACGAGGCTGAGGCGTTCGCTGCGCATGATTTCGGTAATGAAATGCGAGTTCACACTCCGCATGCGCTCGGTGATCGAGCGCAGAAAATTCATGTGCAGACGGCTGGGGGCGAGTTCCAGAATATGCTGGAAGGTTTCTTCCTTTACCGCGCCGAGCACGGTCGGTTCTGCAGCGCTTGCCATCGCCGAATGCGGTTGCCCGCCCAGAAGGGCGACTTCGCCGAAAAAGTTTCCGGTTTGAATATAATCGAGTACTTCCTGGCGGCCGCCACGACCTTGCTTGGAGATTTTGATCGAGCCTTCGCCGACCAGATACAGCGAATCGCCCAAATCGCCTTCCTTGAAAACTACATCCCCCCGTTTGAGTTGCAGAATGTTGACGTCGGGCCGGATTCTTTCCAGCACCCTCGCGCCGATGCCCTCAAAGAGTCGGTTTTGACACAGCTGCTGGAAAGCTTTTGCGGGCGCGGAAATCATCGGTTTTTTCAAACAGCAGCTGCGACACCGTTCGTCCCTTCCTTGGACTGTTCTGCTGCTGAAATAACCGAGGTGACAACCGCCAGAATCTCCACCGGAGCGAAAGGTTTCCCCACAAATCCGCTCAACCCATGGTTCATCATTTTCTCGAGACGAGCGCTATCAACGAATCCCGCCATCAGCACGACGTTCACCGTCGGCGACATCTGGCGCAGCCGTTGGAAAGTTTCTTCGCCATCCATCAACGGCATGGATAAATCCGTCAGGATAAGATCATGGGCATGTGGGTCGCGGCGGAACAAATCAAGACATTCGAAACCTGATTGAGCGACAGACACCTCATAGCCGGCATCGGTCAGGACGCCGTGCAACAATTCCAGCGCCATCGGTTCGTCATCCACTACCAAGATGGAGTGTTTGCGTTGGGTTGGTGCCCCCGCGATCAGGGCTTCGTCAAACCGTTGTTCCAGGTCCGAGGACAAAATCCTTTTGCGATTGGTCCCGCCAGCTTGTGCGACCAGCTGGGCTGTCACTTGTTCCGCACGCTCAATACTGGCGCGCAACATCTCGAAATATTTTTCCGAGCCCGGGCGTCCTTCCCAGATATTCTCGATCAAAGAGCTCGTCCCCGAGATGATCTGGATCAGGTTGTTCAGCTCGCTCGCGACTTTGGAGTTGACGTTGTCTTCCTGCGATTTTTTTTGATGGGAATCACTCATTTAGATTGGGAGGACTGGGACCAGGGTTAGGCTGCTGCACGAGGTTAAAGGCATCCCCTAAAGGCGAGCAGTTTAAGTGCCTAAACCAGGGGCCGGTTTCGAGAGAAAATCCGGGGACGGTGCCGATTGACTGTCCAACCCAGCAAATGCGGGTTATCGTGGCGCTCTGCCTCACGGGAAAATCGGACGCCGCTTCCCTCGCCAAACCGCGAAAATTGGCTATGTTTCTCTTCCCCCCCTTTTATGCAGCAGTTGGAGATCAAAAACTTACACGTCGCCATTGGCGAGAACGAGATCATCCGCGATCTCAGCCTCTCCGTTGGCCTGGGCGAAATGCATGCCGTCATGGGCCCAAACGGCTCCGGTAAGAGCACGCTGGCGAAGGTGATTGCCGGGCACCCCGATTACAAGGTGACGAGCGGCGAGGTGTTTATGGATGGCGAAAACCTCTTCGAGCTCGACCCGGACGAGCGCGCCCGCAAAGGCCTTTTTCTCGCCTTCCAGTATCCGAGCGAGGTTCCAGGAGTGACAATTGCGAATTTTTTGCGCGCCGCCATGCAGGCGCGTTTGCCGGAAGGCGAAGAGCTGGAAGCGACCGATTACTACGCCAAGCTTTACGAAAAAATGGATTTGCTGGAAATCGACCGCTCATTTACCTCGCGCGCGGTTAACGAAGGATTTTCCGGCGGCGAAAAAAAGCGGTGCGAAATTTTGCAAATGGCGATGCTCGACCCGCGCTATGCCGTTCTCGATGAAACCGACAGCGGCCTGGATATTGACGCATTAAAAGTGGTGGCCAGCGGTGTGAACTCGCTGCGGGGGCCGAACATGGGCGTGCTTTTGATCACGCACTATCAACGTTTGTTGAACTACATCGTCCCCGATTTTGTCCATGTTATGGTGCAGGGGCGCATTGTGCGCAGCGGCGGAAAGGAACTCGCGCTGGAATTGGAGGAAAAAGGCTACGACTGGATTCGCGACCACGCAGAGGAGCCAGTGGCAGCGTAATTATTAATAGAAATGAAAACGGACACTTCAGCAGTCAATATCGATCGCGACAAGGGCGACTTTCATTACACGGTCGATTACGGCTACGACGCCGGCGTCGGTCTCGACGAGCGCGTCGTGGACTATATCTCCGACGTGAAACAGGATCCGGATTGGGTCCGCGAATTTCGATTGAAAGCGCTGCAAACCTTCGAGAGC
>QHRJ01000093.1 GCA_003220075.1 Verrucomicrobiota bacterium | reverse complement strand
GCAAGCGTTCCCGCTTGCCGGAATGCTCGACGCGTCTCATAGAGACGGCGCTACAAAATTTTCTGGAGTAACTCGGCCAGGCGCCAACCGGCCTTGTGCAGTTCATCGCCGACGACAGCGGTTGACCAATCGAGGTAGCCGAGCCCGCTTTCGTGTGCTTCTCCTTTGGCAAAAACGCGGCCATCCTTCTCCTCGCGATGAATGTGCTCAAATCGCACCCGGGTGTGCGCCTCACGTGCGATCGGGAGAATTTCATTTGCCCATTGCTCGGCCCACGTTTTTGGGTCTCCCGACATGCGCCAGTTCTTTGGCTCGTTCGCGACAAAGTCGGCAATCAGTTTCTCTTTTGCGGGAGCGTAAACCGTTTCACGCTCTTCTTTCGGTACCTCGTCCGGCGTTCCGATTGTTAAATTGCGCACCGTATCCAAATCCCAATACGCGTGAAACGAATGATAATAATGTCGCGTGCGCTCCGCTGTCGCATTCTGCAGCAGGCTTAAGGAGTTTCCACCTTCGTCGCCCAGGCCGGTGGGACCACGGTCGGGATCGATTGGTTCTCCGACCTCGCTGAAATATTCAGCGCCCACATGCAGCGGCTGATGAATGTCGCCAACGCAATGTGCCAGCAAAATCACTGCGATCGTCTTGGTGATCTTGCGCGGATTATCCTCCGCAATTTCGCCGCGCAAAACACCGATGCAGTAAGGAATCGTATGCACAACATCCCAGTTGCCGCGACCGATTTTGCCATCGCCATATTTCTCGGCATCAAGCACCGGCACATCGGTGTAATGCATCCAATGATGGGACGGCATCTCATCATTCGCGTCCGGGCTCGGTGGATTCGCCTTCCAAAAATCGTGCAGTTGTTGCTCGATCTCTGGATGCGCGAGAAAATGAATTCCACGCCGGTCATCGGGCCCATTCTTGTCCCAACTCTTGATGTCGTCCGCAATTAAGGAAGCTCGTTCCAGCGGAATGCCATCGAGAAGTATTTTGATTTTTTCCGCCGTCGGCGTCCCGGCTAGTTTGCGATCAGCGATCGCGCCGACAATTTGGTGACCCAGCGGGCCATAGGCGAACGAGCTGCTGGCGAACGCAAAGAAAATCAGAATCGCAAGTTGTAGAGGCGCTTGTGCCAAGCGCCGAATAACGCACAACGGGCGCTTGGCACAAGCGCCTCTACAATTGCACCTGCACTTACATTTTCACATTCACTTACACTCTCACTCTGAGCGCGCGGTCGCGATTAAGTAAAAGTGAATGGCTAGGGGCAAGCGTCCCTTAGCGCTTCGCCGTCACTTCCACCTCAAATGCATATTCCATCCAGGTGCCGCGTGGTCGGGCACGTTGCCGCCCGATGGCGCCGCGCGGTTCATCTTCGCCCCAATACAAATCGATTTGCAGCGGGTGCACGCCCGCTCCGGTATCGCAAACGAACCATTCATCACTGCCGGTTTCCTCATTCACGGTTTGCGATTTGATTTTGAGCTGGGCGTGCTGACGCAGAAACTTGTTACGTGACGAAATCGCGCAGGATCGGCGTGGTACCAAAACTTCGCCGCGACGTCCGACCGGTGCATCAGCGAACGCATATCGGCGATCGCCCATCCAGCGGATATAGCTTCGGCCGTCAACCGCTTCGTTGATTCGGCCGAACCCTTCTTTCTTTACCGCCAAAAGAAAATCGCGCGGGTACTTCCGGCCATGCAACCCCGGCGCAATGATCGGTGTCGCGTCGAATCCGCGCTCGGCGGTGAAGCCCGATTCCTTTGGAGTGTAATAAACGGTACAGAAAAAAATGCGGGGGTAAATCGCGCCATCCGCCACTTGTTCGGAGCGAACTTCCTGCGCGCGATGTTTTAACTCGGCCACCTTCTGCTGCCGAAATGCGCGCAGCTCGTCATCGGACATTTTGTCCATCGCCATCTCCGGATTTTCGGCGAAGGCGTAAGCAGCGCTGAGGACGAGTAATACAACCTGAAGGGACACCCACCGCTGTGCCCCGTCCTTTCTTGGGACGCGACGGCGCGCGTCCCTCCAGGTTCTAATCAATCCGGAAAAAATTCGGAAACCGATCCACCGAGCAGAACTTCGATCGGCAACTTCTTGAATTCGTATTCGTAGGGTGGCTGCTTCCACTGAAAATGATTCGCGTAAATCCGCCGAATGCAGCGTATAACTTCGAGACCAGTCTCGAATAGGCGAAACGCATTGCGGTCCGTGACGTGCAATTGTGAGCCACCGCAGAGTTGACCGGCAAATTTCTGAAACGCCGGTTGGAAGAACATCTCGCGGAAATACGCCCCCGGAAGTTTCAACGCGTTCAATTCAGCGCAAATTTTTTCGGGATCGATCCAGGGCGCACCGAAAATTTCAAATGGTCGGGTGGTGCCGCGACCTTCGGAGACATTGGTTCCTTCCAGCAAACACATCCCAGGATAAACCGTCGCGGTATCCAGTGTCGGCATGTTGGGTGACGGCATCACCCAGGGGAGGCCAGTTTGATCGAACCACATGTCCCGCTTCCAATTTTTCATTGGTAAAATAGTGAGCGCACATTTGGGGAAGCACTCGTCGCGAAATTGGGTCGCGAGTTCGCCGATGGTTTTGCCGTGACGAACTGGAATCGGATGCATTCCCACGAACGAGCTGTAGTCCGGGTTCAGTCGTGGACCTTCAACCGTCACTGCATTGATTGGGTTTGGTCGATCCAGCACAACAACGTGAATGTCCTGGCGTTCGCAGGCGCGCAGCGCGAGATACATCGTCCAAACAAAAGTGTAGTAGCGCGCGCCGATGTCTTGCAGATCAATCAGCAGGAGATCGAGATCCTGCAACATCTCGCTCGTCGGCTCGCGATGTTCGCCGTACAAACTGTAAACCGGTATCCCAAGTCGCGGATGTTTGTAACTTCGCCATTCAATCATGTTGTCCTGGGTCTCGCCGCGATAGCCGTGTTGCGGACCGAAGAACGCCCGCAAATGAAACAGCTTCCCATCTTGGCGCTCGAGCATTTGGGAAGTGTGCTCCAGCTTCGAACTCACCGACGCTGGATGCAGGAGCGCACCGATGCGTCTGCCGCGCAGTTCGTGCGGCCAAAGCTCAGCCAAGTGATCGATGGGAAGCTCGACTGCCATTTGTTCTGTTGTAGCCGCGGTCGCTGGCCGCGGCAACGTGGCGTCGATTTGAAACCGCGGGCGATTGAGGTCAATCGCCCCTACCTAACGGCCCGACGTACGGCGCGGTTCGCCGAACCGCCCGCCGCTGGCTTATCGTCACGGATTACGTATGGCCATTGCTGCACCGATTTCACCAAGCCAGCACGTACCGGATTATTCAAAATATAATCGGCCTTCTCGGCAAGGCTTTCATCTCGTCGAATGCGGTGATCGAAATAGCCGCGTTGCCATTGGACGCCGGCGCATTTTGCAGTGATGCGTTTGAAATCGCGAATGACATCTGAAAGCCCTGTCTCGCTGTCGATTCCAATTAGTAGATGAACATGATCGGGCATGAGCAGCAGTACGACCAAATGCCAGCGCGTGTTTTGATGATATCTACGCGCAGTTTCAAATAACTGAGCCGAGATGCATTCGCGACAGAGAGAATTTTGGCGGCGGTCGCGGCAGCATATGGTGATGAAATAGGTGGCGCCAAATCGGGCGGCAAAGTGCATCGTGTGATCGAGCTGTTTCCTACGTCGCATGACAATGTTTTAGGCAGAGCGGGCGATTCAGGTCAATCACTCCTGCGTTGCAAACGACTGCGAAACAAACCCATTAGTTTTGCGAGCAAAATCACGAATGCAAGAATGGTGCATAGCTTGGCGAAGAGTTCGCCATGTTGCGCGTAAAACGTCAGTGTCGGCTCAGCCGCGATGTTGACCTCGCCAATAAGCGTTCCTTCTTCGAAAATGCTGCCTTGGTCATCGCGCAAGATTTGAGTGACGCGACCGAATTCACTAACGAAACATGTGACACCGGTGTTGGCAGCACGCACCATCGGCCGACGATTTTCTACGCATCGGAAAACGGCGTTGGCCAGATGCTGACGCGAACCGGCTGAGAGCAGAAACCAGCCGTCATTGGTGACGTTGGCAAAAAAATCTGCGCCGCGCAGAACAAATTGCCGGGTCAGTTCGCCGATGGTGTCCTCGAAACAAATTAGCGGCGCCACCTTCCCGTGATTATTCGAGAGCTGGAAAACCGTGAAATCAGCGCCGGCGTCGAAATCCTCCGGAACCTGATCGCCTACAATTCTGGCAAAGAGCGGGAAGGAATGGCGGAACGGCACAAATTCGCCAAATGGCACCAGGTGAACCTTACGGTAAAGTTGCGGTTTGTTTTCCGGCGAAACCAGCAGAGCGGCGTTGTAGACCTGACGTGGTCCTTCCTCGATCGTGCCGAGCAATACATCAACCTGGTTCGAACTGGCGATCTGGCTGATAAAATCAAATGTTTCCTGATCTTCGAGAACAGGAGCCGGCATCGCGCTCTCGGGCCAGACCAGCAGATCGACATTGGATGTGGACGTGAGAGCTATTTTGCTCAAGTGCGCAAACTTATCGAAGATTGTCTGCTTATAACGGATATCGAATTTTTCCGCGCGCGGGATGTTCGCTTGCACCAACGCGACATGCAATGGACGCGAGACCGGACGCGTTTGCACCGCGCTGACGCCCAAGACAAATACCGCTACCAATCCAACCAGCGTGAGAGTTAAATCAAAATGTGGTCGCATTGCGCGACTTCGCGTTTCCTCCCAAATCCGACGCGCTGTTGTGGTCAGGATGGCGTTGCAAAACACGACGAGGAAAGTCACCCCGGCGACTCCGGTAAATTCCGCGATCTGAATCAGCGGCCACGTTCCATGCAGCGCGATGCCGAGCCCATTCCAACCGAAGCCGGACATCAACCAACCGCGTGTCCATTCCAGCGCGACCCATGCTGCTGTCAGAGAAAGCGCCAGAAAGATGTTATGACCGGAGCTCAGCCACACTGAACTCGCTGGCAACGGTTCCGGTTTCGCGCGTGCAAGCATTTCGCTCCATTTATCGCGCGCGACAATTTCGCGAGGTCGCGGTCGCATCAGGCCGCAAAACCAGCCCCAGGCCGCGAAATAAAGGGCTAGATAAAATTGCAGGATGAACCAGCCCAGTGCCGACACGGTTGTGAGCCAAAAAAAACAGCTCCAGAAGAATGTGAGTCCAGCGACGTATCCGAGGAGGAGATCACGCAGCCAGCGGCGCCTGGAATTTTCACCGGAAAATAAAATCGTCGTGGAGAGCGGCACGAGGGCGATCCAGATTAGCCATGTTTGATCGAACGGCGGTAAAGCTGCCGCGCCGAGCAAGCCAGTGGTGATCGCCGCCAGCCACGGCCAGAGCCGCAGCAATCGCTTGCTCACTTCAACCGCGACGGCGCCGCCGCTGTTTTTCCGCTTCGCGCCGCCGGTTGGGATCGAGCGCATCTTTCAGGTCATGCGCGTAGGATGGATTCACGCGAAAAGAAGTGCGCTCCACATCCTCCAACGTCTTAATATTCACCTTGGTGGCGAGGAGGTAGCCCATCGCCAGCAGCCCGTCGAGCGTATCAATAAATTCGCCGGCCTCGACTTCTTCTATTCGGTCGAGCAAGAATTTTCCTCCCATGGCCGAGCCGCTCAGGCCAATTGCTTTCAGGATTGTAATCTCACCGCCGTTTAATTGAATTTCGCGTCGCACGTCGCATTCTTACCGCGAATCGCGCGGTGTCGAGTGAGTTATTTAGCGAGGCGCTGATTCGCGTCTTTTTCCAGCCAATCCCAGAGCGCGTCCAGGCGATCATCGATTTCGGTCCGGGCCTGTGCCAATTCCTCGCGCGATAACTTTCCATTCTTCGGCAATCGTGCGCCAAAAAGGTAATACTTGATTTTCGGTTCGGTTCCCGAGCCCCGAACCGCAACTCGAGTCTTGTCCGCCAACTCGAAGATCAACATTTTCTCCTTCGGAATCTCATCGCCGTCGAGGTCGCGAATGGTTTCCTTCTCGAAATTCTGGACACGCGTGACCGCACTGTCCAGCATCTGGCGCGGTGGATTTTCGTCGTAGGAAATGAGTAGCCGGTGAATCTTCTCCGCGCCATCTGCGCCCTCGAAATACAGCGAGTGGTTCTTTTCCTCGAAGTAACCGAACTCGCAGAAAACTTCGTCGAGCAGTTCGTCCAGCCTTAGTCCGCGCGATTTGGCGTAGGCCGCCGCTTCGCAAAACATAATCACGGCGCCGTTAGCGTCCTTGTCTCGAACGAAATCGGCGCCGCTGTAACCATAACTTTCTTCGCCCCCGAAAATGTAGAACGACGATTTCTCTAAACGCAGGCGGCGCGTTTCTTCCTCCGGCAGCTCACGGTAATTTGGCGTGTCGGTCTGCTCCTCGTACTTTTTTAGTTTTGCCCCGTTATATTTGAAACCGGTCAGCGTTTCCACGCAACGCAATCCAAACTTTTCCGCGATCGCTTTCTGCAGGTCGGTTGTGACAAAGGTTTTGATGATTACCCCGCGGTTCGCGTTCTCTTTGTTTAAAATGCCGAGGTCGAAAAATGTTTTGGTCCGATACCACGCCAGCAACGAACCGATTCGATTTCCGCTTAGTAACTTCATTTCTCCAGAGGATGTCCGCACCGCCACTCCGAGCCGGTCGCAATCCGGATCGGTCGCAATGACAAGATCGGCATTTTCCTTTTGTGCGAGCGAGATCCCGAGGTTTAGTGCTTCTGCATTTTCCGGATTCGGCGATTTCACCGTGGGAAAGCGGCCATCGAACTGGTCCTGCTCGGAAACGACGGAAAAATTCAGGCCCAGCTTCCTTAGTATCGGCTTGATGATAACGCCGCCCGTTCCGTGAATGGGCGTGTAAACAATTTTCAAATCGCGTGTTCGCCCGATTAATTCGCGATTGAGGATTAAAGTTTCGAGTCGTTCCATGTAGGCGCGATCGATCTCCCGGCCAACTGTAGTAATCTCGCCGCGTTCGCCCTCCGCTGGTTTTTTGGATGAGCCGGAACTCGTCTCCTTAACTTCCGCGATGATGCCGCTGGCGTGTGGCTCTATCACCTGCGCGCCATCGCTGAAATAAACCTTGTAGCCGTTGTCATGTGGCGGGTTGTGACTGGCGGTGATGACGATTCCGGCATCCGCGTTCAAATATCGAACGGCGAAGGAAAGTTCCGGTGTTGAGCGTGGGCCTTCGAAAACAACGGCATCGCATCCGTTAGTCGATGCGGTCTGTGCGGCAAGCCGGGCAAACTCTTCTGAGAAATGCCGGGTATCGTGCGCGATGACAATTTTCGGCCGATGTTCCATCCCTTGCCGCGATCGCCACTTCTGGATGTAAATGACCAGACCGCGCGTGGCGCGAGCAACATTGAAATAGTTCATCGCGTTGGTTCCAACGGATGGGAATTCGGGGCGGCCGAGCGCGGTTGGAGTGCCGAGTTCTGATGGGGTTACGATCTTGCCAATGGTGCGTCCACGTAATCCGCCAGTGCCAAACGCGAGAGTTTTGTAGAAGCGATCGTTCAGTTCCTCCCATTCGTTCGCCTGGCTGAGCTCGCCGATCACGCGTGCCGCGAAATCGCTCTCCTCGCCGGACAAAATTCTGCGAATATTTTCCGCAGCGTCGGCGCGCAGTTTCCCATCAGAGAGTGCGCCATCGATTTGCTCAAGGAGACTCGGCATTATGTCCGCTATCATTCCGATGCGGAATGGCTTTGCAAGCGTGACCGGCTAGGATGCGGCCAAAACCCGGGTCGAAATCGAACGATTGGCCAACAGATTCAGCGCTGTCGGAATGAAGTGGCCAGATAATTTCATCGATAATTCCGCTTTGTTTTAGCAATCGTATTTCTCGACGAATGCTTTCTCCTGTTCCGCGTTAGCGGTATGTGCGAAAAGGCCCGGAGTGATCAAAACCGCTATGAGTAAGAGTAGTGATTTCTTGAAAGAACCTGAGAATGTTTCAGAGGAAGGAACTAGCCGCAATGGTGAAGAAATGGGAAGACGTTTTCTTTTTGCTTTCGCCGCAGGATTTATCCGCGTGCCCTTCCAGAGTATGGCGTATGACGATGCCCGCATCGAATAACACTGCCGCGCGTCGCTATTTGGACCTGTTGCGGCACGCGCTCTGCCGCGACCGCTTTCCCGATGCGCGCTATGAGATGAGCAGTGGTTCGTTGCAGCTAATGCCGTTTGATCCGGCGCTTCGTGCTCAGGGTAGAGATTGGCCGCTCGAAGCGGTGACGATGGTTGGCGCGAAACGTTTGGAAAATCTGGAAAGCTGTTGTTGCACCGCCTTGGAAGAGGAGATTGCTGGAGACTTCGTCGAAACTGGCGTCTGGCGAGGTGGCTGTGGAATTCTCATGCGCGGCGTCCTGGCGATAACCGGCGATGAAATCCGTAAAGTTTGGCTGTTTGATTCCTTTGCCGGGTTGCCTAAACCGGACGTGAAAAATTATCCGCAGGACGAACCGGACCGTCTCTGGACCTTCAATGCGTTTCTCGGGGTGAGCGTCGCGGAAGTGAGAGCAAACTTCGAGCGCTTCGATCTTCTGGATGAAAGAACGCGATTCGTCGAAGGCTGGTTTCGGGATACGATTCCGAAGGCGAAAGTGGATT
>QHRJ01000092.1 GCA_003220075.1 Verrucomicrobiota bacterium | reverse complement strand
GAAACGAGCAACGTCCAGGCAGTAATGGACGGCGATCTCGATTTTTTTATCCAGGCGAAATTGCGCGGGCAAACGACGGATGGCGCATTCGATCGACATCTCTAACGAGAATTAGGAATCGCATCAACCATGGTGGATCGGCCGCTCTGCCGGGCGATGCAGAACAATTGCGGCTGCGCCGCGTAATTTTAACATCGAGCGACGGAGCGCTCGATCCACCTTCAACTCGCGCAAGCAATGGGGATCGGCCGCTCCGCCGGGCGATGGCAAGGCAATCGCGGTTGCGCCGCTTCCTCTTAACATCGAGCAAGGGACTGCTCGATCCCTAACAAGAATTAGGGAGAAGCGCTTTCGTCATAAACTTCAACCAGGGCCGTACCGGTAGTGCCGCCGACACCGTGGACCAGCGCGGTATAATTGCCCGGACTAAGAGTCCGGGCCATGGCTGACTCCTTCGCATTGGATGGCGCTTTGCCATCCGCCATGATTGCGGCGGCTTCGGGACTCTGCTGCCAATCGTTGTTGGCTTCTACCAAATTACCGTTGCCGTCGCGCAATTCGAGAGAGGGATCGGCCAGAACGCCGGTGACGCCGAATTGAGACAGGGTTGGGCCGAGGGCGCGAACCACGACCGGTTTCGGTGTGCTTCCGCCGACAATAATCCCACCAATCAAAATGCTGTTTCCAGTCCCGACCTGCCCTCGGGTGGAGACATTGCCAAGGCGGCTGGCCGACTTGCGCAGGTCGTAAACTTCACAGAGCGCGACTCCCTGAGTGGCCGCTTGTTGCGAATTGGAAAACGATCTTACAATCGCGGTGTAATTCCCGGGATTAAGAGTGACCAGGAGCGCGGACTCGATACTATTGGGGGGGTCGCGATGGTAACTGGAAATTGTTTCCGCGTCGCTGCTGGTAAACCAATCGTCGTTAGAAGCGATGAGATTATTATTCGCATCATGGAGTTCGATCACCGAATCGCCCAGCGCATCGGGGATACCATAGCTTGCAAGCGAGAAGGCCAGACACCGGACAACCAATTGCGCCGGTTGCGATCCTTGAACGATAAAACCGCCGATGAGAACATTGTTGCCAGTATAGGTCGTGCCGCGGGTGGAAAGGTCCATCAGCACCGGCCCATCTGGAATCGAATTGTAGGCCGGGCCGGTCCCGTAAATCGCGGTCACGCCGTTGATATCATCCTGCGCCAAAGTATCGAGATTGCTCACTATTGAATTCATGATCGCCACTACGTGTTGCCCGGCCTGATCCGGATGATCAAGTCCGAGAGTGTGGCCAAATTCATGGATGGCGACACGGTGAAAATCAAAGACCGGCGGCGTAAGTGCACCGCGATAGGAGTCCCACGAGATTGCCGTGTTAAAGACAGTATCGGTTTCTTCGAAATTACCGTTGCGGTAACCGAGCACGGTCACCGCCAATGTGCCGCTGCCAAAATTGCTGCCGAAAACTTTGTTATCGAATGCGACCGACATTTCATCGTCCCCTTCCACGGGAGTGACGGGTGAGTTTTTGACCCAGGAAAATTGAAGATGCGCGAGATGCGGGTTCCAGGTCTTGAGCGCGTCAATGGCCGAGTCGTTAAAGGAGGTGAAGCCGTCGCGCAAGATCCGTGTCCCGGTGCCGAGGGAAAGCTGCATCACAACGGTGCGATCCTTCACCCATGCCAGAGGGATACCGTTATCAAATTCGCGGACGTAACCGAGCGAGCTTGAGACAACGCCGGCTAAACCGGCGGCAAGAAAAAGCTCACTAATTTTCACTGGGGGGATTTTGCAAAAACGCCGGGGAACTTATGCGGAGAGCAACTTTTGACAAGCTGGAGCCGGAAACGTTCATCGTAATTGCCTCGCGCAAACTTTCGGCAGCAGGCGAGACAGGCGGTGGCGCGGCGGATGCGGCGCACCCGCAGAAAATCGCGCTGGCATTTCTTGCAACGATAGATGAAGCGACGCCGCAGCTCGCGCCCGGTCAACGGTAATGTGTGACCGGCATGCTCGCTAGCGATGCCCAGATCGCAGCAGGCATTTCGCCACTCGCGACCATGCGGGAGAATGCGTCGTCGTTTGCAAAATCGAAACTGCGCAAGCAAATGGGCCAGCTCATGCCGCAAAGTTCGATCGATTTCAGCTGGACCGAATTGTTGCAAAGCGGGATTGAGCGAAATGAGGCAACGCCGGAAATCGGCCCGACCTACTGTAGTCCGCATGCGCCAATTCCATTCGACGCGCAGTCGTGCTGCCAATTTTTCCGCGCCGAGCGCGCGCAAAAGTGAGGCGGCGACATCTTGCAAGTCCCGCGCAGATGGAAGCGGAAAAACTTCCGGCGCGTCGAAACGGAACTCCAGCTGCCTAAACGGGGACTGTTTTCTCGCTGCCTTTCGCATTCGTTCGCTGCACGATCTCTGAAACAATGCCAGCCGTTGCTAAAATTTCTTCTTCGGTGGTGTATTTTCCGATGGAAAAACGGATGGCTGATCGGGCAACGGTGAGTGGCAGCCCCATCGCCAACAGAACGTGCGATGCGACCACGCTCCCCACCATGCAAGCTGAGCCGCTCGATGCGCAAACGCCTTCAAGGTCGAGCGCCATTAGCATTGTCTCCGAATCGAGCGCGGGCAGGCTAATGTTCAAGGTATTTGCCAATCGCCGGTGAGCGTCACCATTTAGAACCGCCGAGGAGATCTGCGCGGAGATTTCCTGCCAAAGTTGGTCCCGCAAATTTTCTTCGCGTGCCTGCTCCTGTTCGCGATCGCGTTTCACAAATTCAGCCGCCGCCGCCATCCCCGCAATTGCGGCAACATTTTCTGTCCCGGGACGCCGCTGGTTTTCGTGCGTGCCGCCGAAATGAATTGGTTCGATCGGAATTCCGCTGCGCAAAAACAAAAGGCCGGCGCCTTTGGGGCCGTAAAATTTGTGCGCCGCGAAACTGGCGGCATCGACCAGCGTCCCCAGGTCATCCCAACCGGAGCGAAACGGAGTAGAGGGATCCCGTTGCGTTACCTTAAAGTTTTCATGGCGGGATCCCTCGACTTCGCTCGGGATGACGGCTGAGATCTTTCCAAACGACTGCACCATATCGCTATGCAGCAGCACCCCGCGCCTACGACAGATTTCTGAGATCTCGCGCAGCGGCTGAATCACCCCGGTCTCGTTGTTCGCAAGCATGATGGAAACGAGCACGGTATCGTCGCGGATCGCGTCGGTTAAGTGATCGAGATCGATACGCCCAGTTTGTGAAACGTTAAGCCAGGTCACCTCGAAACCTTCTCGTTTCTCCAGATGCTCAATCGTGTTTAAAACAGCGTGGTGTTCTGTTTTCGCGCTGATTAAATGCTTCCCGCGCCCTGCGCGACCGCGAGCAAGCCCAAGGATTGCAAGATTATTCGCTTCCGTCCCGCCGCTGGTAAAAATCAACTCGTGCGGTTTCGCGCCGAGCAAATCCGCGAGGCGATCGCGCGCATCATCAACTGCAGCACGCGCTTCGCGTCCAGCGGCATGAACGCTCGAAGGATTGCCAAATCTCCCTTCGAGAAACGGCAGCATCACCGTGCGTGCGGTTTCACAAACCGGTGTGGTCGCATTGTAATCGAGATAAATCACCCGTTGAAACTGCTGTTGGTTTGTCCGCGTAGCCGCGGGCGCTTTTGCACAATGTGCAATTGCGTTTCCTCGTAGGAAACGAGCGAGTCGGCCGGCACGCTTTGCACCAAAAAAACATTACCCCCGATGGTACTTCGCGCCCCAATGACCGTCTCGCCACCGAGGACAGTCGAATTCGGATAAATGGTCACGTCATCTTCCACCGTCGGATGACGCTTCCCGCCTTTTTTGATTTTGCCGCCTTCATCCTTCTGAAAGCTGCGCGCCCCGAGCGTTACACCATGGTATAACTTCACCCGTGTCCCGATTTCACAGGTTTCGCCGATCACTACACCGGTGCCGTGATCGATAAAAAAATGCGATCCGATTTTCGCGCCGGGATGAATGTCGATGCCAGTGCGGCTGTGGGCCCACTCCGTCATAATGCGAGGGATGAGAGGCAATTCCTGTAAATAAAGTTCGTGCGCCATGCGTTGGATGGTGATCGCCTCAAGGGCGGGATAGGCCAGGATGATTTCTTCGTAGCTTTTCGCCGCCGGATCGCCCTCATATGCCGCATCGATGTCGGTCCAAAGCATCTTGCGCAATGCCGGCAGCTCAGAAAAAAATCCCGCCAGCAATTCGTCGGCGCGTCTTTCTACTGCGGCGTCCGGGGGAAATTTGCCCAGGCTCTTGCAGAACTCCGGTTTCAAGCGCGATTGCAAATTCCGCAGTCGGCTTCTGGTCACTTGCGGCAGATCGCTCGAATCCGCCAGCGGTTCTCCGCGAAAACCGGGGAACATCAGGCTCATCAGCTCGGCGCAGGCGTCATCGATGGCAGAGCGTGAGGGAAGCATGGCAGCAGCGGCGAGGTAATTAATGCCGCCATCCTCGGTATAGGTATGGAGCAACTCCTCGGCCCCATCGCCCATGGTTGGTTCCATTGGCGACAATATGCCGCCGCCAAGGCTTAATGGAAAACGGAAAGTCGCGAGGTTGACGAGAGCGATCGCGATTTATTCAGCGAAATATGATTTTTCGTTTTTGGTGTGACACAGCCGCCAATCGGGAGCGTCGCGATACTCTTATGATAATTAGAGCGGCCAGCTATCTCCGTTTCCGCGGGGCATGGTGCGCCTGCTCGCAAACCAAAAAAGAAAGCCAAAAGATGAAGAAACTACTACTGAGCATTGCGGTGGCCGCGGCTGCTCCGTTTGCATGGGCCCAGGTCTCGGAGACGACGACCTCGACGACCACGACGACGGAAGGCGGCGGGACAATCACCGAGTTTACACCCGGCAGCGCCATTGTTTTGAAAGAAACCACTGGCCCGCGCCGGTATCGCTTCGGCAAGACCGTTACCTATGTGACCAAGAGCGGCAAAACGCTTGATGAAGACACGGTCAAGACACGCATCAGAGTCGGCGTGCCCGTTCATGTCCACTACGTGGGCTCGGGCGACGACATGATGGTGGACCGCGTTATCCTCGACGAGGACTAAGATTGGCTAGCGTCGGGAGTATCCGCCTTTCGCGACACGTGCCCGGCACGTGAACGCGAAGGCGGAATTTTGTTTCGGGCAAGAGCCCATTCAGCGGCTGAGTTCGAGCATTCGCCGGATTGGCAATTCCGCGCGGGCACGCAACGGCTCGGGCAAAATGATTTCGGGCTCGAGATCGCACAGAGCATTGAACGCTTTCTCCAAGGTATTCATTTTCATAAACCGGCATTCGGCACAGGCGCAATGTTCTGTCGGGCCAGGAATAAAATTTTTGTCCGGAATTTCGCGACGCAAGCGGTGAAGCATGCCTGCTTCAGTGACAATGATGATCTCTCGCGCCGGTGACTCCTTGCAAAAGTTAACCATTTTTTCGGTCGAACAAACCTCGTCGGCCAGCATTCGGACGGCCGCGGTGCATTCCGGGTGAGCGACGAGAGGTGCGCCGGGATGTTGCTCACGAATTTTTCGAATGCTGCGGGCGGTAAACTCGACGTGCACGTAACAAGTCCCCCGCCATAAATCCATTTTGCGTCCTGTTTTTTCCATTACCCAGGCGCCGAGATTTTGGTCAGGCACAAAAAGAATATTCCGATCGGGCGGGGCGGCCTTGACGATCTTCTCCGCGTTGCCGCTGGTGCAGATGACGTCGCTGAGCGCTTTCACGCCCGCGCTGCAATTGATGTAAGCGATGACGTAATAATTTTTGTCCGCATTTTTTTTCAAAAACGCGGCCAGCGCCGGCGGCGGACAGGATTCCGAAAGTGAGCAGCCAGCGTCGAGATCGGGCAGAACGACGCGCTTGGTTGGGTTGATGATCTTAGCGGTCTCGGCCATGAAGTGAACGCCGCAAAAAAGAATCACCTCGGCATCTGTTTTGGCCGCCTGATAACTGAGCCCGAGAGAGTCCCCGACAAAATCGGCCGCTTCCTGAATCTCCCGGACTTGATAGTTGTGCGCGAGGATGACGGCGTTACGTTCGCGCTTCAATTCCGCGATGTCCGCCGCCAAATCCAGCCCATAATTTACACCTGCGCTAACCATTGAAGTAATATCAGACAAATTGAGACGTGCTCAAACAACCGTAGCGTCGGCCCGTAAATAAATTGGCCGACGGTCGGAGGGACGTGCTTCTGCGCGTCCGGACGAGCGGAAGCTCGTCCCTCCAAGCAATCAATCGACTTGCGAGCGGTTCCCTGCTTCGCTCAAAATGACAGGCGCATGAAACCATACGCTCTCGGCTTCATCGGCGCCGGCAAACTCGCGGGCTCAGTCATTCGCGGATTACTCCTGAAGAATTTTTGCGCACCGAGCGCGATCGTGACGAGTGAGCCAAATGTCGAGACGCGTACGCAATTGCAAAACGAGCTCGGCATTTCGTTGACGACAGAGAAC
>QHRJ01000091.1 GCA_003220075.1 Verrucomicrobiota bacterium | reverse complement strand
TCTGGCGGAACTCCGTTTGACGATAAAGCCGGCCCCTGGACACATGATCTGACGTTTGGCGATCTCCAAAACACGCAAGTCACTCTTGGCGGCGTCAGTTATTTCAAACTTTTGCTCGACGTCAATGAACCCGGCGGCAGCAAGTCACTGATATCGCTGGATCAGCTGCAATTTTATACCTCTACCGCGGGCAGTCAGACGACCACCAACGTCGGCTCGCTCGGAAGCTTGCGCTATACGTTCGGCTCCGAAGACCGTGTTATCCTCGACGCCTCACGAAACCACGGTAGCGGTTCCGGAGATATGTATGCCTATATTCCGACGTCCGATTTTGCCGGCAGCAAGAAAAGTGACTTCGTCTATTTATATGCGCACTTCGGCAATACCGATGCCAGTCAGGCCGGGTTCGAAGAGTGGGCACTGGTGAATGTCGCGCCCATTCCTGAGATGAACGCGTTGTTTCCGATTATCGGTTTTTTTGCACTGGCCTTCGCCACGCAACATTTGCGGCGGCGTCACACGCGGCAGGCGAGCGGCATCTAGTTTTCACACGTTAATATTGCGGTGTTTGGCGGAGGCTATCGCAAATTGCCGTCTCCGTTTTTTTGCCGAATCGGATGACGCGGTGTTGCAAACGGTCCCGCGTCACGCGTAATCTGGCGCCCGCTTATGTTCGCGCTTCAACCGGAGATGAAGGTATTCAGCGGTTCGGCCAACCGCGAGCTGGCCCAGCGCATTTGCAATTACATTGGGGTGCCGCTCGGCCAGGCCACGATTAGCGCATTTCCCGACGGCGAGACCTACGTCAAAATCGAGGAGAACATTCGTGGCCGCGATGTTTTTATTATTCAGCCTACTTGTCCACCGACCAACGATCATTTGATGGAGTTGCTCATCATGGTGGATGCGGCGCGGCGAGCCAGTGCCGATCGCATCACCGCGGTGATCCCATTTTTTGGATATGCACGACAGGATCGAAAAGATAAACCGCGTGTTCCAATAACAGCCAAGCTCATCGCCAATCTGCTAGTGGCAGCAGGTGTTCATCGCGTGTTGACGATGGATCTCCATGCGCAGCAGGTGCAGGGATTTTTCGATATCCCGGTCGATCACCTCTATTCCATGCCGGTATTGATCAAATATCTTCGGCAAAAATTGACGCGGCAAACTGTGATCGTGTCGCCGGATGTAGGTGGATTGAAGATGGCGTCGGCCTACTCGCAAGCACTCGGCGCGGGCCTGGCGATTGTGGCAAAACAGCGCAAGAGTGCCACTGAAACCGAGGCGTTGTATGTCATCGGCGAGGTGGAGGGTTGCGATATTTTGCTGGCCGACGATTTGACCGAAACGGCGGGCACACTCACTTCAGCAGCGACGATTTTAAAGAAACATGGTGCCCTCGATATTTATGCGGCGGTTGCGCATGCAGTGCTCGTCGATGTCGCTATCCCGCGGTTGCAAAAATCTGAAATTAAGGAATTAGTAACGACCAATAGCATTCCCGTGCGCGCGATCGAAGGTTTTCCGGTCGAGGTGCAGTGCGTTTCGGAACTTCTCGGCGAAGGGATGAAGCGGATTCATAATGATGAATCGGTTTCGTCGCTGTTTAAAATCGATAATGGCAAAGGTTAAACATGGCTAAGCAAGTAAAACTGACAGCAGAGCGCCGCGAAACGACCGGCCGCTCGGCGATGCGCAAATTAAAGGGACGCGGAATAATTCCGGCCATTGTCTACGGCGGCAAAGATAAGCCGCAGCCGCTGCAGGTTTCGCGTCGCGACATCAACGTGATGCTCAGTCACGCATCCGGGGAAAACATTCTGGTAGAACTCGAGATCGCCGGCGAGAAGAGCTCGCGTATGGCGATGATCCAGGAAATTCAACATTCCCCGGTGGGCGGTGATGTGTTGCATGTCGATTTCCATGCCGTTTCGATGGACGAGAAAATCGAAGCGGATATCCCGCTCGAAGCAACCGGCACCGCAAATGGCGTCAAAAATTTTGGCGGCCTGCTCGAACAAAACTTGCGCGCGCTGGCGGTAGAATGTTTGCCGCGCAATCTGCCGGATAAGATTACCGTGGATGTTTCCGGGTTGAACATTGGCGATTCCATTCACGTTCGCGACATCAAGTTGCCCGACGGTGTAATGCCAAAAACGCCAATAGATCTTACTGCTTTCTCAGTCCTAGCCCCAGCGGTGGAAGAGGAGCCGGTAGCAGCGGCGGCTGAAGCGGCAGTTGGTCCGGAAGTAATCAAGGAAAAGAAAGAGGAAGGCGAAGCGGCGGCACCGGCGGCGACCGGTGCAGCGAAAGCAGCCGCTCCGGCAGCGAAAGAAAAAGAGGTCAAGAAGTAATCTTGCATTCTGCTGGTGGATCGGGCGCTAGTGCCAGTCCGGCTCGGACCTCGATGCCCAATCTAATGCCGTTAGGTCAATCTCATCTTGGTCAGATTCGTTTGGTCGCCGGTCTGGGTAATCCCGGCCCAGGATATGCGGGCACGCGTCACAACATCGGTTTCATGGTGGTCGAGTACCTTGCCGCTCAGTTTGGCTCAATCTGGAAGAAATCGATCAAGTGGGACGCGCTCACGTCGAAACATGGCGATACTGTGTTGGCGAAACCGACAAGTTTCATGAATCGCAGCGGTTATCCCCTTGTTGCTATTGCGCAATTCTACAAGATTGCTGCGCCGGAAATTCTGGTGGTGCTGGATGATTTGGCCTTGCCGCTGGGTCGCATTCGGATTCGCCCCGGTGGTGGCACCGGCGGCCATAACGGGTTGGAATCAATTATCACGCAATTTGGAACGGAGGAAATTCCGCGGCTGCGCATCGGGATCGGCGCAGCGCCCCGCGATGGTGGAGTCGATTACGTGCTTGGCCGGTTTTTCGAGGAGGAACGACCGCTGGTGAAATCCGCGATCGAACGCGGCGTCGAAGCGGTCAAATGCGCCGTTGACAACGGCGTCGTTTCCGCGATGAACACGTTCAATAAAATTCAAGAACCATGATGAATCGTTACGAAGCGCTGCTCGTGCTTAATACCCAGGGGAAAGACGATACCGTAAAAGACGTCGTCGAGCGGCTGGAATCGGAGTTTGAAAAAGAAGGGGCGAAGATCGAGCAAGTGCAAAAGATGGATAAACGGCAATTTTCCTACGCCGCCGGCGAACTGGACGCGGGGCACTATGTGAATTTCGTTTTCAATGCCGATCCGCAGCTGATTGCGAAATTGCGGGCGAAATTCAAGCTCGATCCCGAGGTTTATCGCCAGCATTTTCAACGGCTGAAGCCAAAAAGTGAAAAGACACCGAAAAAGGTCGCGGCCGAACAATAACTTCGGTAAAACGAGGCATGGCCAGTTTTAATAAAGTCATTCTGCTTGGAAATCTGACCCGCGATCCCGAAGTGCGTTATACGCCAAAGGGAAGCGCAGTGGCAGATCTTGGAATTGCGGTGAATCGGCAATACACGTTGGAGAACGGCGAGAAACGCGAGGAGGTCACGTTTGTGGATGTCACCTTCTGGGGGCGCACGGCGGAAGTTGCCGGTGAGTATCTGAAAAAAGGGCGGCCGGTTTTTATTGAGGGCCGGCTCCAGCTCGATACCTGGGACGACAAACAGTCGGGACAAAAGCGGAGCAAGCTCAAAGTAATCGGCGAAACGATGCAAATGCTGGGAAGTCCTCGCACCGGTGGTGCTGCGAATGGCGGCGATGAGGGAGATCGCGCCGGGCGCGTTGCCAAACCAAGTGCCCCGCCGAAATCCACGGCGACGGCGGAGGCCGACGAAGACGAAATCCCGTTCTAGTCGCTGCGGGTGAAGTTGTAGCGGTGCTGTGTCAAGCACCAAAATCGAAGGGATAGGCGCTCGCCGCGGCGAGCGCCTCTACAACTGAGCCGCGTGGGTCAGTCATTTGTATTAACGTGTCACCCAGAGCCGAGAAATGAATTCCACCGAAGCCTGTATCGCCCTCAACATGTTGCCGACGATGGGGCCAGTGCGGTTGCGCAAGCTCCTCGAAGTGTTTCGTCAACCAGAGCGCGTTCTTACCGCGAGGCGTGCTGAACTGCGCAGAATTGAAGGAATTGGCAACGAAGTCGCGGAACAGATTTCGAATTGGGAGTCGATTGTCGATCTGGGTGCGGAGTTAAAAAGAATATCCGATTTCGGTGCGAGCGTGATTACGCAAGAATCACCGCGGTATCCGAAGTCGCTGCGCGAAATTCATTCGCCACCCATCGTGCTTTACGTTTGGGGTGAGATACAGGAACGCGATCAACACGCCATTGGCATTATTGGCTCACGACGGACAACCCATTATGGGACCGAATCGGCTAAGAAACTTTCCTACCAGCTGGCTTACGCCGGTTTGACCGTCATCAGCGGCCTGGCGCGTGGCATTGACACGGCGGCGCATCAGGGCGCGCTTGCAGCTAAAGGCCGCACTATCGCCGTGATCGGCTCGGGATTGTCCAAACTTTATCCCCCGGAAAATGCTGCACTCGCCGAAAAAATCCGGACCGGAAATGGCGCGATCCTTTCCGAATTCTCCATGGAAATCGAACCCGATCGCCAAACATTTCCAATGCGCAACCGAATCATCAGTGGCTGCAGCCAGGGAATTCTGATTGTTGAGGCCGGTTTAAACAGTGGCGCCTTGATCACGGCGTCGCAGGCGATCGAGCAGGGCCGCTCAGTTTACGCAGTGCCGGGACACATCAATGCTCCGAGTGCGATGGGATCCAATCGCCTGATTCAACAAGGTGCGAAGCTGGTGATGGATGCTTCCGATATTCTGGATGATCTGCAAATTCTCTTGCCGGAATCAAAACCGATCGCCGCTGCCGCGCGGCCATTGCCTGAATTATCGGAGTCGGAGCGCAGCGTCTATGACGCGATTGAAGCGAGTGAAACGGCTATCGATGCCATCGCGGCTAGATGCAACCTGCCGAGTCCGACGGTGTCTTCTGTTCTTTTGCGCTTGGAATTAAAACGGCTGGTTAAACAGTTGCCCGGCAAATATTTCGTAAAGCTGGGATAAGCCTTCTGATCCGGCATCTCGCCCGGGTCTTGCTTTTACCAATTTGCAATTCGGGCGAAGCTGAGCTTCGATTCCACCCTTTTCATGTCCAAAACTCTGATCATCGCCGAAAAGCCAAGCGTGGCCATAGACCTCGCCCGCGTTCTCGGCGTCAAGAAATCAGGCGATCACTACGAGAACGATCGTTATGTGATCTCATCGGCGATCGGCCACGTGGTCGAAATGATTCCGCCAGAGGGCGCGGAAGTGAAGCGCGGAAAGTGGAAGCTCGAGAATCTCCCGGTATTGCCGGACCATTTTGATCTCGTGCCGAAGGAAAAGACCAAAGGCCGTTTGTATTTGCTCAAGAAACTGGCCAGCCGGCCGGATGTGACCGAAATCATCAATGCCTGCGATGCTGGTCGTGAAGGCGAGCTGATTTTCCGCAATACCATGCGCTGGATCGGAGGGAAAAAACCGACACGCCGGCTTTGGTTGCAATCGATGACGGCTGACTCAATCCGCGCCGGATTTGAGCATCTACGTTCGGAACAGGAAATGCGACCGCTGGCCGACGCCGCCCGGTCGCGGGCGGAGAGCGACTGGCTCGTCGGCATCAATGCCACCCGTGCGCTAACTTCTTTTAATTCGCGCAGCGGCGGATTTCAAATGACTGCCGCGGGCCGGGTGCAGACCCCGACGCTGGCGATTCTAGCTGGTCGCGAAGAAAAAATCCGCGGGTTCAAGCCACGGCCATATTTCGAAGTTCATGCTGAATTCGGTGTCGAGGCTGGAAGCTATCGTGGCCGCTGGTTCGATGAGAATTTCAAAAAAAAACGGAGACGAAGACGCGCGCCCGGAGCGGATTTGGGGCCGGGAAAGAGCCGCGGAAATCGAACAGAAATGCACTGGTAAGACCGGCGCCGTCACCGAAGAGAAAAAGCCATCCACTCAGCTTTCGCCTCTGCTTTACGATCTAACCACTCTCCAACGGGAGGCGAACAATCGTTTTGGTCTGCACGCTCGACGGACGTTGCAATTGGCCCAGTCACTTTACGAGAAGCACAAGGTGTTGACCTATCCGCGGACCGATTCCCGCTATTTGCCGGAAGATAATCTCGCCCAGGTCCGCAAAGTGATGTCGACCTTTAACGACCCGACATTGGCCCGGCATGCTAAGAAAGCATTGAACAACGATTGGGTGAAGCCAACCAAGCGCGTCTTCAATAACGCAAAGGTGAGCGAT
>QHRJ01000090.1 GCA_003220075.1 Verrucomicrobiota bacterium | reverse complement strand
TTGGCCAAGAAACAGAGCGGCGTTTTGCGCCTGCATCATGACAAATTCGATGAATCGCTGCGCCAATTCCCCGGAATTCGTGCTGGTTTGAACCTCGGCCATGCTACTTGGATTTCGATGTTGAGGGCTTTCCTGGCGGTTGCACAATTGCGAGCACGTACGCCTGCTTCCTAAAATACTTCGCCGCTACCTGCTTGATGTCGTCGAGTGTCACTGCATTCACTTTGGCTTCCAGTTCCCGATAGTGATTAAAGCCGAGTCCATAAAGTTCGTCGAGTGCAGTCATATAGGCAAACACGTCGTTACTCTGGTTTTGAATTTGTTGCTGACCGATCAGTTTTTTCTTCGCTCGCGTCAGCTCGGTCGCAGTCAAGCCGTCGCGAGAAAGTTTGTGAATCTCATCCAGAAATGCGTGCTTCACCGGCTCTATTTTCTCCGGATCGGTCCCGAGATAAAACGCGAACAAGCCCGGGACCAAGGCCTGGATTTGGGCGGCGCCGACATAGTAGGCGAGACCCATTTGCTCGCGGATGCGAATGAACAGACGCGAGCCGAGGTCGCTGCTCGCTTCATCGATTAGTTCGAGCGCATAACGATCGGGGCTGAAGACATCACCGCCACGGAAACCGGCGACCAAAACAGCTTGCGCTTTCTCACGTTCTATTTCCACAATTTTGGTCTCCGTGAGTTGCGGCGTCGGTGGCGGATTACTTAAAGCAAGTTCCCCCGCAGGTAAGACGCCCAGCTTTTGCTCAAATAAATCTCTTACTTCATTCGCTTTTACGTTTCCGAAGACCGCGATAACACCATTTCGCGCCACGACGTAACGATTGCGAAAAACGAGAAGATCTTTCGAATTCAGACGCGAAACCGATTTCGGCGTCCCTTCCGGGCGAAGGGCAAGTGGATGTCCCGGAAAAAGCGCGCGCTTAACAAGATTGCGCGCCACCGAAGTTGGCTTTTCGTCCTCATCTTTGATCTTGGCCAACTGAATCTCCTTTTCGCGCGCGACCGCTTTCGCGGGCATGGTCGCGTTGAGTAACACGTCGGCCAAAATGTCGGTGCCGAGTGCAAGATCCGGTTGAGTAACATCGACATTGACGGCGAAACTGTTGTTGCCCGCTTGGGCCGTGATTTCGCCGCCGACTGCTTCCAGCTGATCGGCGATTTGCTCGGCCGAGCGTGTCTTCGTTCCCTTCAGCAGCGTCTTGGCCGTTAACCGGGTGATCCCATTGTTCGCTTCCGTCTCAGACAGTAATCCGCATCGAAATACCGCCGACATCGCAACCAACGGCAGCCGCGCATCCTCTCGCACAAGAATGCGCAGCCCATTGGACAACTCGAACCTCTGTACCTCACCGATGCCGACAGGCGCGGCGACGTCACTCTTCGAGATCAACGATCCTTTCGGATTAAGAGAAACGATGGTCAGATTTTCTTCGCTCAGATATTGAATCGCAACACGCTTAACGTCATCGAGCGTTACTTTTTGAACCTTTTCGAGGTATTCGCGGCCAAAGTTCAGGTTGCGAGTGAGAAACCAATTCGTCCCGAGATCGGTCGCCTGACCCCGCATTGTCCGGAGAGAAGCCAGTTCCTGAGATAGCGCGATTTTCTTACCCTTAGCGAGTTCTTCAGCAGTCACGCCGTTGCCCCGGATATCTTCGATGATCTGCAAAATCAGACTCTGGGCCGCGCTCCGATTTTTCGGATTCAGGATCGCATCAACACCGAGAATGCCGGGATCGCCCGGGGTATAGGAAAATGCGGAAATGGAAAAGGTTAGTCCCGATTCTTCGCGCACCTTGCGATAGAGACGCGAGCTGTGGCCTTCCCCGAGAATTACCGACAAAAGATCGAGCGCAGGAACATCGGAATGGGTGATTTCTGGAACGTGCCATGCCATGGCGAAATGGGTCAATTCAGTGGCGAACTCCTGGTGAACTTCACGTAGTCCAAGTTGGGGCGGCTCAGCCGGAATATATATTGGCGCCAGAGACTTTGCTGGTTGATCCTTGAACAAATTTTCCAGCTTCTCCTGCACTTCCGCGGCGACGATGTCGCCGACTACGATAAAGGTGAGATTGTTCGGGACGTAACGCCTCTTGTAATATTCCAGCACCTGTTTCTGCGTCAGTTGATTATAGATATCGATCAACCCGATTACCGGCAGTCGATAGGGATGTCGCTGATAGGCGGTCGCGAAAAGCAGGTGCGTCATCGTGCGATCGGGATCGTCCAACCCCATCGCGAACTCACGCCGGATAACCTCCTGTTCTTTGGCATACTCCGGCGGTGGCAGAGTTGAGTTCATCATCGCGTCCGCCAGAATATCAAGCGCGGTCAGCGCACCTTCCTTCGGCACATCGATCCAGAAAACGGTGCGATCGAATGAAGTGTAGGCATTGATGTAACCGCCGACATCCTGAATTTTTTGCGCAATCTCGTTAGTCGAGCGCGTTTTGGTTCCTTTGAAAAGCATGTGTTCGAGGATGTGAGAAAGGCCGGCGCCAAGATGTTTATCCTCGGTCGTGCTACCGGTTGCGCACCATGCCTGCACACTGGCCACCGGCGCGCTGCGATCTTCCTGCACGATGAGGGTCAGGCCGTTCGCGAGCGTCAACCTTTGCGCCGTGTTTGGCGGGAAACTGATTACCGGCGACGCCATCGTCGCGGCAGTCTTAAGGTTTGCGCGGTTAAGCATGAATCAAAAAAACTCCGCCTCGCAGCGCCGGCCGCTCAACTGGCCTTTGGCGCGGGCAGACCTAATGACACTTTCTTGCCGGTAACGGCAGGCTCGGGCTGAAACGGTTTCACAAATGCATCGCGGAAATCATAGACCGCCTTGAAATCATCCATCGAATCTTCATCGGTTTTTCCGAAAATCCCGGCCCCGATGAGATTAAAGACCATGTGCCCGACATCCTCGCAGCGAGTGACGCCCCAGTGGGAAAGAACACTCAATGCCATCGGGCCAAATTCCTTAAGCGCGTACTGTCGGACGCCTTCGAGTAATTCCGGGCCGGCGACATGCCGAACCGCTGCGCCTTTAAGCTTCTTCTGTTGCTTCGTCGTAAAATCGAGCGCGTCTCGCAGAAAAATATAGGCTTCGCGCTGGTAGCGTGGGTCGCTCGCCACAATTGAATCGAGCGCTTCGGTAAATCCAATCTTTTGCATATGTGATATTGCGCCAAGCGCCCTAGCAGGATAACGGCCAAGCCTCAGTCGAGCAAATCACACGCCGGAATTTATCACTGGAGCTGCGTTTCGAGAGCATCCAAATAAACCGAAAGCGCGTCGCGCCGACGCGGGACCTCTTCGCGACTGTCGGCCGCGTGCAGGTAATCGCGAAAAGCTCCACTCGCCGTCTTTGCCTGCGTCGCCTCATACCAATTCATGAAATCGTCAACCTCGCTCATGCGAGCCGCGATCTTTTGGCGCAATGCTGCGCTACCCGTGAGTCGCCTGGCCAAACCGTGTCTCTTCTTACGGGCAACCAATTCCGCGGCCAGTTGATAATCAACAACCACTGGGCGCAACAACGGATGGGCACGAGTGGCCAAGAGGGTCAAACGCTGGCCCAATTCGGTTGCGGCCCTGGTATCGATATTTGGCCGGCTGACGCGGACGGTCTCCTCCAGAGTGAGCGAATTCTTTTTCTCCCGGTCCTGTGCGACTTTCGCCCGCAAACATTCGTCCAGCTGCTCCGAAGTGGCCGCAAATGTAATAAGCGCGAATCGCCGTTCCCGGGCCACACGGGCAATGTGTTCGCTCCAATTTTTTTCCATCGCACCCGACTCCTTTCCCAGCCACGGAAAATGCGCCTGCAAATCGGAAAGGGCATCGGCTGAAGCGCGCGGCAAGTCCGCAATGTAACGGGTCAGCTGAGCGCGACCATTCTCATGTTCGAGCAAAATCCTCACCAGCGCGCTGGCGCAGGCACGGTAAAGAGCGCGCGACTGGGAATCGAGCAATCCGGGATGTTGGGTCAGAAAACTTCCTAGTGTCGGCGGATTCGAGGCAACGCTATCAAGGCCCGCAAATATCTCCGGGCTCTCATTGTCCAAAGTGAAAATTCCATCAACGAGCCAATCCGGCGGCGCGACATACGGCGTGCCTGCCGGCAGCGAAGGCAAAGCGCGATAGCTCAATTCCAGCAGAAGAGCCCGCAAAACTTCGCGCTGCAAAACGGCCGGCTGGAAATCGCGGTCGACCAAAAGATCGAGTTGAATTTTCAGCCCGGCGCCCGTTTGGCTAAAGTTGAGCAGAACCGGTGGGACCTCGGGTGCGTTCGCCTGTGGTCGTCGCAGGTTGAGCAAAATAGGAACCGACCATTGGTCGCGCAATTGCAAGAGCCCGAGCACCTTTGATTTCGCTCGCTCGGCGGCATCGGAGACAGCGCTACGCAAAATCCTATTGCCGCCGAAAATAATGAATTGCCGGGAGGGGCTAATACTTCGCTCGAGTGGTGCGGCCGGCAGGGTGGTGCAAATCAGGATAAGCCCGGCCACTATAAAGCGATGGAAGGTGGAGCTCTTGCGACGCCCATGACATCTCAGGGGTCGCAGGAGCTCGCCACTCCAAGCTCTTATGAGACGGGCTCTGGACACGATTAGATAGTTTATCCTCTAGGGAGGTGGTTAACCAGTACACAGAAAGATAGTTCCGAAGTTTGCGGAAAAATTTGAAGTATTTCCGTCTTTTACCCGTCTAATTCTATAAAGGATATGAAGGCAAAATTACTAATTCTCAGTGCCATTGTCGCGCTTTCGCTGACAACGCCCGCGTTCGCCAAGACTCGGGTTGTCCAAACGCGAAACGGCCAGGCAGTTGTGACAAACAGTGGCGATCACAGAAATCACTGGCGCGGTAATCACTGGCGCAGTGGTAGTAGCGTATTTTGGAACGTTGGTATAGGCGTGCCGTTTTACGGAGGGTACTACGGTGGATACCCGTATTACAACAGTTCCTATTATGGGGGATATCCATACGGTTCGTACGGGTACGGGTATTATCCTTACGGATACAGCAGTAACTATTACTACGACTCGAGCTATCCATACTACTCCAGCCGCACGGTCTATCGCGGTTACAACGGATCGGTCGTTGCGCGCGTGCAGGAACGGCTCGTCCGCGCTGGATATTATCGCGGCCCGATCGATGGCGTAATGGGTCCACGCACTCGTTATGCAATCCGCGTCTACGAAAGCAGACACGGTCTGCCAGCTGATGGAATAATTGATCGCCGTCTCCTGGCGACAATGGGCATCGCCTAAGAAAAAGCTAACAATCAGACCGCCGGCGGCTTTGTGGAAACAAGCCGCCGGCTTTTTTATGTACGTGTTTAGCCTGTTTAAGCGCGAAAGCGTGAGGAGTCGAAAGATGGCATCCCCGACCCTTGGAATGAGGAAGTTCTCGAAGAGGGAAATCCCCCCACTTTCATCCTCTCCCTTTTGCCAAAGGGAGAGAAGCAAAAGCATCGTGCCGCCAACGTTAAGCAGATATCTTTTTACTGCGCCGAAGTGACGACGATCTCTTTCTCGCGCAGCTGGATCGAACCGGCCTTGTTAAGCAGCTTGTGTTCGCGATCCATCGCCGCCACCGCATCGCTGAATAGAAAACCAGCATATGGCATCACGCTGGGATCAATTGGCATTCGTCCGATTGCTCCGCTTCTCGGCGACGCCGTAACTTTCCCACCCGCGATCTGAACGGCATAATCGCCGGAAGTAAAAATCGAGTAACCAAAAATGGATCGCTCGATGGTGACACGGCAATTTCCTTCCGTGAACGCAACTATCGCCCGCTCGAAATCGATCAGCGGATGATTCAGCTTCTCCTTTTTGCGCTTCAAGGCGCTGGCCAGGTAAGCGTTGATACCTTCCTCGGAGAATTGCATCGACTGGGGCTGGCGCGATTCCGTCAGCGTTTCCAAGCTCAGATTGATTTGCGGTGGAAACCCTTCGGACTTCACCGCCGGGGGCACATCAGGCGGAATTAAGATCACCACCGCCGCCGCAGCGGCACCCGCGAGCAAGATCACTTTGGCGGTCTTGGAGAAAAGCAGCCGCGCTTTGACCCCGCGTTGACTAAACATCCCTCGCATCCGCTTGTGCAATTCCTCCGAGGTTTCCTTCTTACCCGTCTTAAAGTCGGCAAGCGCGGAACGATCGAGCCGGGCCCCGCAATCGTGGCAATAGATGCGCTCGGCTTCATTATCACGCCGGCATTCCGGGCATGTTAGTTGAACTGGGGTT